>CANQJX010000089.1 GCA_947624335.1 uncultured Marvinbryantia sp. | reverse complement strand
ATCTGCCCGTTTTTGCGGATCTGTTCGGCGACGGCGCGCAGCTGGGCCTGTCTTTTTCCTATGCGGTACAGGAAGAGCCGCGGGGACTTGCGGACGCCTTTATCATCGGCGAGTCGTTTATCGGGAAAGATAAGGTGGCGCTGGTTCTGGGCGATAATATTTTTTACGGGCAGAGCTTTTCCAGAGTACTGCAGCGTGCGGCGCAGCGGGAAAAGGGCGCTACGATTTTCGGCTATTATGTGCGCGACCCGCGCGAGTACGGCGTAGTAGAATTTGACGCGGACGGAAGGGTGCTGTCGATTGAGGAAAAGCCGGAACATCCGAAGAGCAATTATGCGGTACCCGGATTATATTTTTACGATAACGATGTGGCGAAGATCGCAAAGAATGTCCGGCCTTCGGCGCGCGGAGAAATTGAGATTACCAGTGTGAACAACGAGTATTTAAAACAGGGCACCCTGCATGTGGAAACGCTGGGACGGGGGTTTGCATGGCTGGATACGGGCAGCCATGACGCGCTGCTGGACGCGGCGGATTTTGTGGCGGCGTTCCAGAAACGCCAGGGGCTGTATATCTCCTGCATAGAGGAGATCGCTTACAAACGGGGCTTTATTGACCGGGAGCAGCTTTTGAAACTGGCGGAGCCGCTGCTGAAAACGGATTATGGCAAATATCTGGTAGATATTGCGGAAGGATTATGAGGAACGGGAAATGGGGAAAATAACGGTAGAAACCTGTGAGATTGAAGGCTTAAAAGTGATTACGCCGACCGTGTTCGGCGACGCGCGCGGCTATTTTATGGAGACGTATCACTACAACGATTATAAGGCGGCCGGAATCCCAATGGAATTTGTACAGGATAATCAGTCCGCGTCGCGCAGGGGCGTACTGCGCGGGCTGCATTTTCAGATCCGCTACCCGCAGGACAAGCTGGTGCGCGTGATCGCGGGAGAAGTTTTTGACGTCGCCGTGGATCTGCGCAAGGGGTCGCCTACCTACGGCAAGTGGCATGGCGTAATTCTTTCCGCAGAAAATAAAAAACAGTTTTTGATTCCCAAAAACTTTGCGCATGGATTTCTGGTACTGTCCGAATACGCGGAATTTGTTTATAAATGTACCGACTTTTATCATCCGAACGACGAGGGCGGCATTATCTGGAACGATCCGGATATCGGGATCGCGTGGCCCACGGCGGGACTGGATCTGATCCTCTCTGAAAAAGATCAGGCGTGGGGCGGCATCCGGGAACTGAAATAACGGCAGGAGAACAAAAACAATGAATAAACTGATTTCTCTTCCGCGGGAACTGTATGCCAGCCGGAGACTGATCTGGAAGCTGGCAAAGAATGATTTTAAAACGAAATACGCGGGTTCTTATCTGGGAATCATCTGGGCGTTTATCCAGCCGGTAGTTACGGTGGCCGTTTACTGGTTTGTGTTTGGCGTAGTCCGTCCGGGTTCCACAAAAGCGGTACCGTTTGTGCTGTGGCTGATCGCCGGACTGGTACCGTGGTTTTTTTTCCAGGAGGCGCTGGTACAAAGCACCAATGCGCTGATTGAATACAGCTATCTGGTTAAAAAAGTAGTTTTTAAGATCAGCGTCCTTCCGATTATCAAAATTATTGCGGCGCTGTTTGTGCATCTGTTTTTTGCGCTGTTTACCATTGCGCTGTATATGCTTTACGGTTATTTTCCGGATCTCTATACGCTGCAGGTAGTTTATTTCAGCTTTTGCGTATTTATGCTGGTACTTGCCTTATCCTATGCAACCTGCTCGGTTGTGGTTTTCTTCCGCGACCTGACGCAGATCATCGGAATCGCGCTGCAGATAGGCGTGTGGATGACCCCGATTATGTGGGACTTTCAGGATATGGGAATCAATCCGTTTTCCTTTGTCGCGCGGATTTTGAAGGTGAATCCCATGTATTACATTGTGATGGGGTATCGCAGCGCGCTGGTTGATAAAGTGTGGTTTTGGGAGCACCCGTGGCAGACGCTTTATTTTTGGGCGGTGGTTCTGGTGCTTTTTGCGGCAGGGGCAAAATTATTTAAGAAATTGAAAGTACATTTTGCAGACGTACTTTAGGCGGGGTTTTGAATGAAAGAGATTGCAATACAGGCGGAACACCTGGTCAAACGATACAAACTGTATAATAAGCCGTCCGACCGTCTGCGCGAAGCGCTGGGAATAAAAGTGGACGTCCATGAGCATTACGCCCTCAACGATGTGAGTTTTCATGTCTGCAAAGGGGAGACGATCGGCGTGATTGGAACAAACGGCTCCGGGAAATCGACGCTCCTTAAGATTATTACGGGCGTGGTGTGCCAGAGCGCGGGGAAACTTACGGTAACCAGGCGGATCTCGGCGCTGCTGGAGCTGGGCGCCGGTTTTAATATGGAATATACCGGCATGGAAAACATTTATCTGAACGGTACGATGATGGGCTTTTCCGAGAAAGAGATCGAGGCGCGGATGGACGACATTCTGGAATTTGCGGACATCGGGGAATTTGTCAATCAGCCGGTGAAAACCTATTCCAGCGGAATGTTTGTACGTCTGGCGTTTGCCGTGGCGATCAACATCGACCCGGAAATTTTGATTGTGGACGAGGCGCTTTCGGTAGGGGACGTTTTCTTTCAGGCAAAATGCTACCGTAAATTTGAGGAGTTTAAGAAACAGGGAAAAACGATATTGTTTGTCAGCCATGACCTGGGAAGCATCAGCAAATACTGCGACCGCGTCTTTTTGCTGAATAAAGGCGTTGTCCTTGGCGAGGGCAATCCCAAAGAGATGGTGGATCTCTATAAGAAAGTGCTGGTGCATCAGGAGGACGGCGTACGCGCGCAGGAAACGCCCGCGCGCAATCCCGACGCCATAGAATACGGAACCCTCGCAGCGCAGATCACGGATTTTGCGATTGAAGACGCGCAGGGCGCCGCAACCAATACCATCCAGAAAATGGAACCTTTTACAGTTAAAATGAATGTGCGCTTTCACGAGGACATAGAGGAACCGATCTATGCGTTTACCATCAAAGATATGCGCGGGACGGAAATCACGGGCACGAACACCATGCTTGAAAAAAGCGCCGTAAAACCGCAAAAAAAGGGCGGCGCGCAGACGGTTGCATTCCGCCAGACGATGAATCTGCAGGGAGGAGAATATCTGCTCTCTTTGGGCTGCACCGGTTATAAAGACGGCGAATTTACCGTATTCCACCGTCTGTACGACGTTTGCTCCCTGACGGTGGTTTCCGCCAAAAATACAGTTGGCTACTATGATATGGATTCCCATATTACCGTGGAGGACATGGTATGAGCGATCAGATAGGAAATGTACGTTTGGACGACCGGGATTATCCGGGCGAAGATCTGTACTCGGACGGCGAGATTGAGGATGAACTTCTGGAAATTGTCCGCTCTCATCCGCAGGCGGAATTTGACCGTGTGATCCGGGAGAAAAAGAGCTGGCCGATTCTGTATCATTTGTCCGGCTTACGCGCCAATATTATCGAATGGCTTCCGATCACCAAAGAACAGACGGTGCTGGAAGTAGGATCCGGCTGCGGGGCGATTACCGGAACGCTTGCGGATAAGAGCCGCGCGGTCACCTGCATCGAGCTTTCTAAAAAACGCAGTACGATTAACGCGCTCAGAAATCAGACGCGCGCCAACATAGAAATCCTTCTGGGTAATTTTCAGGATATAGAGAAGCGTTTAGACCGGAAATTTGACTGGATCACGCTGATCGGCGTGTTTGAATACGGACAGGGCTATATCGACTCTCAAACGCCGTATGTGGATTTTCTTGCCAGCATCCGGAAACATCTGAAACCGGACGGCAGGATCGTAATTGCGATTGAAAACCGCCTCGGCTTAAAGTATTTTGCCGGCTGTACGGAGGACCATACCGGAAATTTCTACGAAGGCGTCGAAGGATATCCAAAAGGAGCGGGCGTACGCACGTTTTCCCGCCCGGAACTGGAGCGCATCATCCGGGAAGCCGGGATGGAGGCGGAAGAGTTCTACTATCCGTACCCGGACTACAAATTTCCGACGGCAATTTATTCGGACAGTTATCTTCCGCGCGTAGGAGAACTGCGTGATAATCTGCGCAATTTTGACCGGAAGCGCTATGTAAATTTTGACGAAGCGGCGGCCTTTGACAGCCTGATCAAAGACGGGCTGTTCCCGTTGTTTTCCAATTCGTTTCTGGTGATCTTAAAGTAGCTGTTTGCACAGGAGCAGGAGAACTATGGAAAAGATTATTTATACAAAATATTCCAATGAACGCGCAAAACCGTTTGCCATCCGCACGGACATCTGCGCGGACGGCAGCGTGCGGACGGTGAAAAAACGCGCGTGTTTTCCGGAAGGACGGGAACATATCGCATCGTTAAAGCAGTGGTGCCGGGCGCTGACGGAAGCGTTCTTTGGCACGCCTTTTTCCGTCAACGACTGCGTCATGCAGGGAGAGACGGCAATACACGCATATCTGGAAGGACGAACGCTGGAGGAACGGCTGGACGAAATGCTTCTGGCGGGGGACGTTGAACAAACGGCCGGGACGCTTGCGGATTACGGGACAAAGGTGCGGGCGGCGCTGAAAAAGCAGCCGTTTGTTTTAACGCCGGAATTTGTCCGGGTATTCGGCGAAGCGAAACTTCCGGACGGCCTGTTTTCCGCCGCTGTGACCGATATTGACATGACGGTAAACAACGCGATTGAGCAGGAGGGCGGCTGGACGCTGATCGATTATGAATGGACGTTTGCGTTTCCCATTCCGTCGGATTATGTACTCTATCGTATCTTAAAATACTATATCTATGGAAGCCCTGCGCGCGCCGCTTTGGAGGGGTTTTCTCTGTTTGCGGCGCTGGGACTTACCGAAAAGGCGTGCGAGGCGTTTGAAAAAATGGAACAGCATTTTCAGGCGTATGTCCGCGGCGGGGCGGTTGTTCTGCAAAACCTGTATTCCCAGGTTTCTCCCGGTTATCTGGACATCAAAAAAGAGACGAAAAATGCGCTTCCCCTGCAGGGAGAATTTCAGATTTTTTACGACAGAGGAGACGGATTTTCTGCAAAAGATTCCGTATACATCAGCGGAAGCGGGGAAAAGAACGAACTTCTGCTGATTCCGGCGGACGCGACCGTACGCGCCATCCGGGTCGATCCGCCTTCGGACTATTGCCTGCTGCATATACGGGAGGCGCAGTTCCAAAAGCAAAACGGCGAAGGGACGACGCCGCGCTGTACCTCCAACGGAACGGAACTGCGGCGGGGGCTTATTTTATTTGCCGCAGAGGACGCGCAGATGATATGGAAAGGCTGGCGTCCCGCGGCGGGAACCCTGCGCCTTGCGCTGGAGATGGAAGCGCAGGATCCGGACGGATTACTGTGCGGACAGGGAAAGCAAACTGAGGCTGCGCGCGGCGAAATCCGGCTGGTTGTGGATATTCTGGAGCGTACGGCGGACGGTTTCAGCATTCAGGGATGGGCCGTGTGCGACGGACGCCCGGCGCAGCTTAAACTGACGGGCGACGGCGGCCGTGCGGTAGCTATGCAGATGCAGCGCATAAAACGCGACGACGTGAACGCAAGCTGCCGGATTGCAAACGAGAACGTTCCGTTGGGATTTTATATCGAGGCGGCCGGCTGCGACGAGAGCGGAAAGCCGTGGAAAAAGCTGACGCTTACCGCATCGGACGGCGCGCGGGCCGTAACGAAAATACTTTCCGTGGGAAGGATTATACATCAGAACAGCGCTGTCGGGAAAAAACTGGCCGGGATGCTTCCGGGACGGCTGCGGCCGACGGTTCAGTACCTTCCCCTGACTAAAATGGGATTCTGGGGAGAGGAAAAGAACGCGGGAGAAGAACTGCTCACATACGCGCAATACCGCAAAGCGACCAGACCGGACGCGGCAGAGCTGGACCGGCAGCGAAAGGAAACGTTTCCTTTTATGCCGCTTATCAGCGTGGCCGTACCGCTTTATAATACGCCAGCCGGTTACCTGAAAGAACTGCTGGATTCCCTGCTTGCGCAGACGTATGAAAAACTGGAGATCTGCCTGGCGGACGGAAGCAGTACGCGGGAGCTGGAAGCACTCATCCGCCGGACCTATCCCGCGCAAAAGCGCATCCGTTATCAGAAACTAAAGGAAAACCTTGGAATTTCCGGCAACACAAATGCGGCGCTTTCGATGGCGGCGGGCGATTATGTAGTGCTGGCGGATCACGACGATCTGCTTGAGGCGGACGCTTTCTACGAAATTGTAAAGACGGTCAACGAACATCCGCAGGCCGATTTTATTTATACGGATGAAGATAAGGTGAGCGCGGACGGGACCTATTATTACGGCGCGCACTTTAAACCGGATTTTAATTTATATATGCTGCGCAGCAATAACTATATCTGCCATATCACGGCGGTAAAACGGGAACTTGCGCAGGCGGTCGGCTTTCGGGAAGCCTTTGACGGTTCGCAGGACCATGACTTTATCCTGCGCTGCTGCGAACGCGCGCGGGAGATCCGCCATATTCCGAAAGTCCTGTATCACTGGCGCAGCCATGCGGATTCAACGGCCGGGAATATCCAGAGCAAAACCTATACGGGAGAAGCCGGCAGACGGGCGGTGCAGGAACATTATCGCCGCCTTGGGATCGACGCCGTGGTGGAACCGACAGAGCTGTTTGGAAGATTTCGTACCAGATTTGCGGTGAAAGGCAAACCGAAGGTTTCGGTTATCATTCCCAACAAAGACCATGTGCCGGAGCTGAAGCAATGTCTGGATTCCATTGCCGCCAACACCGTCTGGGACAATTACGAAGTAATCGTGGTGGAAAATAACAGCGAAGACCCGCAGACCGCCGCGTTTTACCGGGAACTGCCAAAACGCTACGAAAAGGTACGGCTTTTGACCTGGGAGGGGGCGTTCCATTTTTCCGCCATCAATAATTTTGCGGCCGCGCAGGCGGACGGAGAATACCTCCTGTTTTTAAACAATGATGCGCAGGTGATCACGCCGGGCTGGATGGAGACGATGCTTGGGATCTGTTCGCAGGAGGATGTGGGGGCGGTGGGCGCAAAGCTGCTCTATCCGGACGGAACAATCCAGCATGCGGGAATCGTCATAGGACTGTGCGGCGTGGCGGGCCATATTTTTTCCGGTATGCCGGCTGAACGCGCCGGATATATGGGAAGAGCCGTCGTCATGCAGGAATTCAGCGCGGTGACGGCGGCCTGTATGATGACGAAAAGACGGATATTTGAGCGCGTGGGCGGATTTGACGAGGCGTTCGCGGTGGCATATAACGATGTGGACTACTGCATGAAACTTGCGCGCGAGAAGCAGCGGGTGGTAT
>CANQJX010000088.1 GCA_947624335.1 uncultured Marvinbryantia sp. | reverse complement strand
GAGACAGGGTGTATGTATATGGGTCGCATGATTTTTATAACGGCTATGTTTTTTGCCTTGGCGATTATGTGTGCTGGTCCGCGCCCGTGGACGATCTGTCTGACTGGCGTTACGAGGGCGTGATTTATCCGCGCAGCGCCGATCCCATGAACCAGGATGGAAAAATGTGTCTTTATGCGCCGGATGTTACGGTAGGACCGGACGGAAGATATTATCTGTATTATGTTCTGGATAAGGTGAGCGTTGTGTCGGTGGCGGTATGCGATACGCCGGCAGGCAAATATCAGTTTTACGGCTATGTCCATTATGCGGACGGCACCCGGCTGGGGGAAGGGGCGCACGATCAGCCGCAGTTTGATCCCGGCGTTTTAACGGAGGGCGACAAGACGTATCTTTACACCGGCTTTTGCCCGCGCGGGGATAAAAGCAGGAACGGGGCGATGGCGACCGTTCTGCAAGCGGATATGCTGACTATCGAGGAAGCCCCCGTTTTTGTGGCGCCGGGCTGTGAATATGCGCAGGGAACGGGATTTGAAGGGCACGAATATTTTGAGGCGGCGTCTATCCGCAAGGTGGGGGCATGCTATTATTTTATTTATTCTTCAATCGCAATGCACGAATTGTGCTATGCCGTCAGCAAAGAACCAACCCGCGGCTTTCGCTACGGGGGTGTGATTGTGAGCAACTGCGACCTGCATATTGATTCCTATAAGCCGGCGGACCTGCCGATGGCGTATGGGGCGAACAACCACGGAAGCATTGTGCAGATAAAAGACGAATGGTATATCTTTTACCATCGGCACACAAACGGAACGTGGTACAGCAGGCAGGGATGCGCGGAAAAAATTCACATACTGCCGGACGGCGGCATTTTGCAGGCGGAGATTACTTCCTGCGGCCTAAACGGCGGACCGCTTGCGGGGAAGGGAGAATACCCCGCGTACATAGCCTGCCATCTGTTTACCGGCGAGCCGTCCGTTTATGTGGGGGACAGCCGTTATCCCAAAATTATGCAGGACGGCAAAGACGGAGACGAGGAGCCGGGCTATATCGGAAACATGCTCGATACGGCGACGGCGGGGTTTAAATATTTTGACTGCAGGGGCGTGCGTGAGATCCGCATCAAAACCCGCGCGTATTCCGAGGGCGTTTTTGAGGTGCGTACCGCCTGGAACGCAGAGGCGCTTGCCCGGATTCCGGTTCATAATACCAATGTGTGGGAAGAATACGGCGTCCCGGTTCTGATACCGGACGGCACGCAGGCGATCTACCTGACTTACCGCGGAAGCGGAAACGCAAGCCTGCTGTCGTTTACGCTGGCGTAAATTTTGCTGCGCAGAAAAGAAAATTTCATGTAAAATTCCGTAGAAATCTGCTATAATAAAAGTGTTTACAGTCAACGCGCTTTATTTTAGCAGATTTTTACATATCTTTTGGAAAAAACATGATGAAGTTCTCTGTTTTGCAGGATAAGTTTGAAAACTGGCTCAGTAACGTCAGCCTCAGAAAGAAGATGTGGGGGCTGTATGTTTTCTGCGTGCTGATTCCGCTGATCCTGACCGACGGCGTAATTTTATACAGCCTGATCTATGCGGAGCATACAAGGCTGCGGCACGCGATGGAAAACCAGGCAAGCGCGGTGCAGTACAATATCAGCAGTTATATTGAGAGCGCGTCGTCTTCGGCAAAAAGCCTTTATATGAATGAAAACCTGCGCGGGTTTTTGAATACCCGCTATGAGACGCCTTATGATTATGTCGTACAGTATCAGGCGCTGATGCAGAATACGCTGCTGGCGGACAGCATGGGCCTGGATGATACGAAGATCACGATTTACGCGGATAATGAAACGCTTGTACGCGGCGGCGGCCTGGGAAGGATTTCGGACATCCGGAACACGCCGTGGTATCAGACGTTTATGCAGAGCGGACAGGACAGGCGGCTGCTGTTTTTTTACGATGATTTGAACAGCCCTTATGAGGAGAAAGAACGGAAAATCTTATTTCTGCGCAAATTGAACCGCATTTTAAGCGATACGACCGAAAAACTGGTAAAAATAGAAATCAATTACGGAACTCTGGAGCGCAACATCAGCAGCATGAATTACGAATTTCCCGTTTCTGTCTGCCGGGGAAACGAGCTGATGTTTTCCAGCGCGGGCGGCAATAACGCGGGAGAGCCGTTTGAAAAATTTTTATCCGCAGATCAGGCGGGATATGAAAAAGATTTTACCCTTTATGGCGAAGAACTGCAGATTTATCTTTTCAATATTGAAAATGGGATCCTCGCTCTTTTGTGGAAAAATCTGCCGTGGATTGCGCTGCTGCTTCTGATTAACATTATTCTCCCGCAGGTGCTTATGAATTCGCTGGGAAAATCCATTACCCGGCGCATCCACAGACTAAGCCTGGTGTTTGAACAGGTAAATAATGAAACGCTGCCGAAAATCGAGAATGTAAGCGGGGCGGATGAAATCGGCAAGCTGATGGAGAACTACAATCACATGGCGGACCGCACAAACGGACTGATCCAGACCGTATACAAGGACAGGCTGAAGGAGCAGGAAATCAATATCGCGCGCCAGCGTGCGGAACTGCTGGCGCTGCACAGCCAGATTAATCCGCATTTTCTCTTTAATGCGCTTGAGAGCATCCGCATGCACAGCATCCTGAAAGAAGAATTTGAGACGGCGAAAATGGTGGAAAAGCTGGCGGTAATGGAGCGGCAGAATGTAGACTGGGGATCGGACTTTAATACCATAGACGGCGAAATGCAATTTGTGGAAGCGTATCTGGAACTGCAGAAATACCGCTTTGGAGAGCGTCTCTCGTATCGTCTGGAGGTAGAGAAAGGCTGCGCGAATATTCAGATTCCCAAACTTACGATTACAACGTTTGTGGAAAACGCCTGCGTGCACGGAATTGAGAGCAAAGCGACGCCCGGCTGGATCTTTGTACGGATATACAGGGAAAATCAGGAACTGGTAATCGAGGTGGAAGATACCGGCGGAGGCATGGAGGAAGAAGAACTTGCCGCCTTGCGCGCGCGGATGGAAAATGCGAGTATCGAAATGCTGCAGGAAAGCGGCAGGATCGGAATAGTAAACGCCTGTCTGCGCATGAAAATGATGACGAAGGACAGCGCGCGTTTCTTTGCAGAGAGCGAAAAAGGGATCGGTACGACGGTGCTGATCCGCATTCCGCTTGATCACATTGCAGAGGGGGAACGGATATGTTAAAGGTGCTGCTGGCGGACGACGAATATTTTATTTTGCAGGGGCTGAAGGTCCTGATCGACTGGGAAGCGGAAGGGTATGAAATTGCGGCGGCCGTCGCCAACGGAAAAGAAGCGCTGGATTATTTAAAAGAAAATAAAGTGGATCTTATCGTGACGGATATTTCCATGCCGGTCATGACGGGGCTGGAACTTATGGAGACGGTGCAAAGGGAAAAAATTTCGGATGCGGCTTTTGTGATCCTGAGCGGTTACGGGGATTTTGCCTTTGCCCAGAAGGCGATCCGCGGCGGCTGCATGGATTATCTTCTGAAACCGGTGGAGAAAGAGGAGCTGCTGTCGGTTCTGCGAAAATACAACTCTTTATTTAAACACGCGGAGCAGGAGCAGGAGCATCAACGGCAGTTTGAGGAAGCGTACCTTGCGCGCAATGTGATTTCGCTTTTGTTTGCCAAGCATGACGACTATAATCTGGAATATGTAAAACAGCATATGCAGATTTCGCCCGGCGTGCGTTATATTGAGATCGAGTTTTGCGATGTGGACGTCGATATGGAGGAAGGGGAACTGCGTGCGAACCAGCGAAAACTATATCAGACCTGCGCCAAGCTGCTCAAAGAGGACAGCGCCCACTGCATCTTTGACGTTTCGCAGGATAATGCCAGCTACGGGATCGGGCTTCTTTACTGCGATTATATGGCGCGCAAAGCGGGCGGCAGCGAGGAAGAATATCTTGCTTCGCTTCAGCGAAGCCTTCAGACGCTGACGCAGCGGCCGATACGCATGCTGGCGGGCAAAAAAGTGGCGGACATCAGCGCCGTTTCGCAGTCGTACCGCACCGCCTGCATGCTCAAATCGCTGGAGGCGTTTCACACCAGAAAAGCGATTTACTTTTATGAGAGCGAAATGCAGATCAAACAGAGCGGGATTGTTTTATGCAAAGAGAGCCTGGACGCTTTGATCGGCGCCATTGAGCAGAACGAGCCGGCGCAGATCCGCCGGGGAGTGGACGCGCTTTTTCAGGATATGAAGCAGACGGGCGTTACCGGCGAAAGCGTAAATCTGAATATCAATTACCTGCTGTTCCGGCTGATCCATCTTGCGTCCGAGATGGACCCTGAGACAGACCAGGAAGAGATTCTGCATTTTATCAGCAATACCTCGTTTGAGGAAGGGATTATGCGCGGGAGCAGCCGTCATCTGTCCCGTTTTGCCTGCGACTATGCCGATTATCTTTCCCAGCTTCGCAAGCATGTATCCAGCGGCGTACTGCAGGAGATCGAAAAAGAGATCCGTCAGAATTACGCGCAGAATCTTACCCTGCGCGATCTCGGCAAGAAATATTTTATCAACAGTTCTTATCTGGGGCAGATCTTCCGTAAAAAGTACGGGCAGTCTTTTAAGGATTACCTGAGCAATTACCGCATCAACGAGGCGGCCAAACAACTGCTTGCAACCGACAAGCGCATTAATCAGATCGCCGAGGACGTGGGCTACCGGGACGGGGATTACTTTATCCGCAAGTTTATCGAGCAGAAGGGATGCACCCCCTCCCGTTACCGAAAAAACAGGGGCTAGAATTTTTCCGGTTTTTTAGTGAATTTTCTCCGGTTGTATTTATTTTCAGACAATATACAATAAAGTTAGGTTTTAAGGACCGAAGAAAAATTTAAAACAGGAGGTAAACTATGAAACTGAGAAAAATGGCAGCTCTTATGCTGGGCACCGCAGCGGCGTCAATGATGCTTACAAGCGCGGCGGTATGCGCGGAAGAAGAGTATTCCGACGACGAGATCATCAACTTTACGATGTTCTCCGCAATGCCGGGATCCGAGATCAACGACGACAACGAGATCATGGACATCATTGCGCATAAAGTGGGCGCAAAAGTAAAAGAGACATGGCTGACCGGCCAGACGGCGGCAGAGGCAGTCGGTACGATCATCGCAAGCGGCGATTATCCGGATTTCATCGACGGCGGCGACGGCATGATGGCGCTGTACGACGAAGGCGTGCTGGTTCCGTGGGATGATTATCTTGAGCAGTATCCGAACCTGAAAGAAATGTACACTGATGAAGAGTGGGATTCTTTCCGCCAGGATGACGGCAAAATTTATTGGGCGAACGTGTTCCAGAACAGCTACGGCGAGAACCGTTCCACAACGCACAACGACGAGGCGTTCTGGGTTCAGGTAAGAGTTCTTGAATGGGCGGGTTATCCCGAAATCAAGACGCTGGATCAGTACTTTGACCTGCTGGAAAGCTACTATGCAGAGAACCCGACGATGGAAGACGGCACGGCAAACATTCCGTACACGATCCTCTGCGACGACTGGAGATATTTCTGTATTGAAAACGCTCCGGAATTTTTGGACGGCTATCCGAACGACGGTTCCGTTATCGTAGACAAGAGCGACGAGAACGCTCCGAAGATTGTTGACTACAACACGACGGAAACAGCAAAGCGTTACTTCCAGAAACTGAACGAAGAGTACAACAAGGGTATGATCGACGTAGAATTTGCGACGCAGATTTATGACGAATATATCGCGAAGCTTTCTACCGGCGCAGTTCTTGGCATGTGCGACCAGTGGTGGGATTTCGCATACACGGTAAACGATGTGTTCAAACAGCAGGGTCTGGACCTTCAAGGCTGCAACTATGTTCCGCTTGGCCTGACGATTGACGAGGGCATGGACAACAGATGGCATACATACGACGACACGCTGAACAATTCCAGCGGTGTAGCCGTTACCACAAGCTGCGAGAATATCGACGCTGCGTTTAAGTTTATGAACGACATTCTGGATCAGGAAATCCACGATCTCCGTTTCTGGGGCGTAGAGGGCGTTGACTACTTAGTAGATGAAGACGGTCTGTATTACAGAACGGAAGAGATGAGAATGCAGGCTGCGGATACCGCTTATCAGGCTTCGCATCTTTGCAACTATTCTTATCTGCCGCAGTGGCTGGGCACCAGCAGGGACGGCATCAACGCGATGCAGCCGACAGAGCAGACTTCCGAGTTCTTCTCCGGACTTGCAGAGCCGCTGGCAAACTGCTTTGAAGCGTATGGCGCGGAAAATTATCCGGATATGATCGGTTCCATCGTAGAGCACAATGCGCCGTGGTTCCCGATGTATTCCTTCTCCAATGCGATGACCACCGAGACTCCGGGCGGCGTTGCATGGACAAAGATGGGCGAAGTGAAGCATGAGTGGCTGCCGCAGGTAGTAATGGCTTCGGACTTCGACGCTACATGGGATCAGTATATGGAAGCTTATAATGCTACGAACCCGCAGGATTTCCTGGATGAAATGCAGGAAGAACTCAACAGGAGAGCAGGCATCGAATAAAATCGGTAAGCTTCGTATGGCAAAGTAAATAGACAAGAGCAGCCATGGTTGCGGGAAGTGACTATGGCTGCTTTTTTAAAGAAGCGTATTATCAGTTCGGTATGAGAGGAGGCTGGTTATGAAGCGCAAATCAAAAGAAAAACGTGCCGCGGTACCGATCACATGGAAAGAAATCAAGCGTCAGAAATTTCTGATGATTTGTTCGATTCTTTTTGTAATTTACGGTATTATTTTCTACTATGTCCCCCTTGGCGGGTGGCTTATGGCGTTTCAGAATTACAAGCCGAAAAACGGCTTGCTGCACTCCACGTTTGTGGGGCTGGATAAGTTTAAATTTTTGTTTTCGGACGCTACTTTCCTGCGTGTGATCCGCAATACTCTGGCAATGGGTGTGCTGAACCTGGTCTGCACGTTTGTAATGGCGATCCTGTTTGCAATCCTTTTGAATGAAATCCGATTTACTATTGGAAAGAAAGTGGTTCAGACGATTTCGTATCTGCCGCATTTCTTATCGTGGATCATTGTTACCGGTATTCTGCACGATGCGCTTTCGGCGTCCGGCGTGGTCAATGAGCTGCTGACGAGTCTGAACATTGTTAATAGACCGGTTAATTTCTTTGCCAACCAGTCGTTTTTCTGGCCGATCGTGGCGTTTGCCAACGTCTGGAAAGAGACCGGATGGAACGCAATCATTTATCTGGCGGCAATCACTTCCATCGATCCCAGCCTTTACGAGGCGGCGGCAATCGACGGCGCCGGAAGATGGGCGAAAATCAAGAACATCACACTCCCGGGCATCAAGCCGACCATTATGATCCTGCTT
>CANQJX010000087.1 GCA_947624335.1 uncultured Marvinbryantia sp. | reverse complement strand
TCGAACGAGGGCAGAGGCTATGTGCTGCGCCGCCTGATCCGCCGCGCGGCGCGCCACGGCAGGCTGCTCGGCATACCGGGCAAATTCCTTTCCGAGTTAAGCGCCGCGGTGATTGAAGGCTCTAAGGACGGCTATCCGGAACTGGAGGAGAAGAAAGACTTTATCTTTAAAGTGCTGACGCAGGAAGAGGATAAATTTAACAAGACGATCGACCAGGGCTTAAATATTCTTGCGGGCATGGAAGCAAAGATGGAGGCCGCGAAGGAACAAACGCTTTCCGGCGCGGATGCGTTTCTGCTCTATGATACTTATGGATTCCCGCTGGATCTGACAAAAGAGATCCTGGAAGAAAAGGGATATTTGATCGACGAAAAGGGCTTTCACGCGGCCATGGAAGAACAGCGAACCAAGGCGAGAAACGCGCGCGAGGTTACGAATTATATGGGCGCGGACGCTACGGTTTACGACGCCATTGATCCTTCCGTTACCACGGAGTTTACCGGTTACGATACCCTTACGGGAACGTCAAAGATTACGGTGCTGACGACGGAACGGGAGATTACGGAAGCGTTAAGCGACGGAGAGAACGGCACGATTTTTGTAGAAGCGACGCCCTTTTATGCGACGATGGGCGGCCAGGAAGGCGACACCGGCCTCATCCGCACAGAGGACGCAGTCTTTGAGGTACACGATACCATCAAACTTCTGGGCGGAAAAGTGGGACATGTCGGCCGGATGACAAAGGGCATGCTCAAAACGGGCGATACCGTTACGCTGGAAGTCGCGCCAAAGAAGCGCGCGAATACCTGCAGGAACCACAGCGCGACGCACCTTCTGCAAAAAGCGTTGAAAACGGTGCTTGGCGCGCATGTAGAACAGAAAGGCTCTCTGGTTACGCCGGATCGCCTGCGCTTTGACTTCGCGCATTTTGCGCCTATGACGGCGGAAGAGATTGCAAAGACAGAGCGGCTTGTAAACGAACAGATCGCGGCGGCCCTGCCGGTTACCACGCAGGTTATGAAGCTGGAGGATGCAAAGAAAACGGGCGCGATGGCGCTCTTTGGAGAAAAATATGCGGACGACGTGCGCGTGGTTTCTATGGGAGATGTTTCCAAAGAACTGTGCGGCGGTACGCATGTGGCGAACACAGGCGTGATCACGGTCTTTAAAATTCTTTCCGAATCCGGCGTCGCGGCGGGCGTGCGCCGTATCGAAGCGTTAACGGGCGACGGCGTTTTCGCATATTATCAGAATGTGGAACAGCAGCTTGCGCAGGCGGCGAAGGCGGTAAAAGCAACGCCGGCCACGCTGCTTGAAAAACTGCGCCATATGACGGAGGAACTGAAAGCGGCGCAGTCTGAGGTGGAATCGCTAAAGAGCAGGCTGGCGAAAGACGCCTTAGGCGACGTAATGGACAATGTAAGAGAAGTCAAAGGCGTAAAACTTCTGCCGGCGAAGGTGGAGGGCGTGGATATGAACGGCCTGCGTGACCTCGGCGATCAGTTGAAGGAGAAGCTGGGCGAAGGCGTGATCGTTTTAGCCAGCGTGCTGGACGGCAAAGTGAATCTGCTTGCGATGGCGACGGAAGAAGCGCAGAAAAAGGGCGCCCATGCGGGCAATCTGATCAAAGGGATTGCGGCGCTTGTCGGCGGAGGCGGCGGCGGACGGCCGAATATGGCGCAGGCCGGCGGAAAGAATCCGGCCGGAACGGACGATGCGCTTGCGAAGGCGCAGGAAGTGCTGTCCGGGCAGATCGGCTAAACGGAATGATTTCTGAATTTTTACAAAAACCTGGAATTGTTTGAAAATTACTTGACGGATGAAAACAAACTGGGTATAATAACACTAGTGCAAGAAAATACCCACAGTTGTATTATGCACAATCTACAACTGGAGGGAGGTTGGGTGTGAGACTATGTCAAATGTAATCGTTAAAGAGAACGAGACTTTGGACAGCGCGTTACGCCGTTTCAAAAGAAACTGCGCGAAGGCTGGGATTCAGCAGGAGATTCGTAAGAGAGAACATTACGAAAAGCCGAGCGTAAGACGTAAGAAAAAATCTGAAGCAGCTCGCAAGCGCAAGTTTAATTAATGTGCAGTCATTCGAAAAGAAAAACCGTTGAGAAAGAAGAGTAGGCATTTATGTGAAATCACAGAGAGCCGCAGGGGGTGGAATTGCGGTATGGAACGATTTGCCGAATGGACTTTTGAGGGCAGCCAATACCTGTCGGGAACCGAACCCGTTATCAATCAGGAGTGTATGTTCAGTACATGCGAAAGTGGACGTTAACGTTAAGTTGAGTGGTACCGCGATAATAGTAATATTACCGTCTCAAGCAATTGCTTGGGGCGGTTTTATATTGTATCAGACCGTGCCGGATCTGGATTTTTCAGAAAGGCATGGTTTAAATAAAGAAAAAAGGAGAATAAGATTATGAAAAGAAAATTGTTTGCAAGTGTTGTAACCGGGTTCGCCCTGACAGCCGCCATGGCCTGCGGCGTTATGGCAAAGGACTACAAGGTAGGCATCATTCAGTTTGTGGACGATGCTTCCTTAAACCAGATTGAAGAAGCGATTGAAGCGCGTCTGGCGGAAGCTTCCGAGGACGGGGAAAATACTTATACCTGCCAGCTTCAGAACGGACAGGCGGACGGCACGCTGTTAAGCCAGATTGCGGCGCAGATGATCGCGGATGAAGTGGACGTGATCGTACCGATCGCAACGCCGGCGGCGCAGATTGTACAGACGGCGACCGCAGATAATCAGATACCGGTTGTATTTTCCGCAGTGTCGGATCCGGTAGGCGCAGGGCTTGCGGAATCGATGGAGGAGCCGGGCGCAAATATCACGGGTACAAGCGACGCGCTCGACACAAAGGCAATTTTGGATCTGATGTTTCTTGCAAATCCGGATATTACCAAGGTCGGCCTTTTATACAGCCAGTCCGAGGACGCTTCCAAACAGCCGATTGAAGACGCAAAGGCTTATCTGGAAGAAAAGGGCGTAGAAGCGGTAGAGGCAACCGGTACAAATAATACGGAAGTAATGCAGGCGGCGGACGCGCTTGTAGCGGCGGGAGTCCAGGCAGTCTTTACGCCGAGCGATAATACGATTATGACGTCGGAGCTGGCTATTTATGAGAAATTTGCAGACGCGGGCATCGCGCATTACGGCGGCGCGGATTCCTTTGCGTTAAACGGCGCGTTCTGCGGTTACGGCGTGGATTACACCAATCTGGGTACGGCTACCGCCGATATGATCATAGAAGTCCTCAACGGCTCTGATCCGGCGAAAACCCCGGTTGCCACGTTTGACAATGGGATCGCTACCGTCAATACGGAAATTGCGGAAAAGCTGGGACTGGATTACAGCGGGTTCGCGGACGTCTGCACGGAAGTAAGAGAGACGGTAACGGCGGAAGAGTTTGAATAAAGCAACGCGAAATCATTTTTACCCAGAAAGGAAGAAAACATGGGTTCATTACTATCCCTTCCGGTTGTGATCAGCGCGCTGGAACTTGGGTTTATTTACGCCCTGGTCGCGCTGGCGCTGTTTCTGAGTTTTTCTATTTTAAAAATTGCCGACCTGTCTACCGACGGCTGCTTTACTTTAGGCTGCGCCGTCGGCGCGCAGGTGGCGATTATGGGGCATCCCATTCTGGCGCTGCCCGCCGCGATGCTGGCGGGCGTATGCTCCGGCTTTATCATGGCGATGCTGCAGACAAAAATGGGAGTGGAGCCGATCCTGTCCGGTATTATTGTAAACACCGGATTGTACACGGTGAATCTGGCCGTGATGGGATTTTCTTCCAACCTGTCCATTTTTAAAGCGGATACCATCTATACGCTGTTTCAGGATTGGCTGGGAAACACATGGTACCGCCTGATCGTGTCGATTATCCTGGTTGTGATCGTGTGCGTGGTCTTAGGCTGGTTTCTTGGGACCCGTCTTGGGCTTTCCATCCGCGCTACCGGCGATAATACCGACATGGTAAAGGCGTCCAGCATCAATCCGGGCTTTACCGTAACGGTGGGGCTGTGCGTATCCGGCGCGCTTACGGCGCTTTCGGGATGCCTGATCGGACATTATCAGAAAATGTGCGACATCAATCTTGGAACAGGCATGGTTACCATTGCGCTGGCAAGCCTGATCATCGGCGAGACGCTGATCGGAAAGGGCTCTGTGAAAAGACACATTGCCGGCGTAATTCTTGGAAGCTGCCTCTACCGTTTTGCCATGGCGATCGCGCTGCGTCTGCATGTGCCGGCGGAGTGCTTAAAGCTGGTTTCGGCGGTGATCGTCGCGGTGGCGATCGCGGCGCCGTATCTGAAGCAAAGAGCCGCGTTCCAGAAGCGCAAGATGGCCGCAATGGCGGCGCGGAAGGGAGGAAACGATGCTTAGGCTTACCAATGTAAAGAAAACCTTCAATCCGGGCACGGTCAATGAAAAAGTGGCGATCAACGGCATCACCTTAACCATAGAGGACGGCGAATTTGCCACGATCATCGGCAGCAACGGGGCGGGAAAGTCCACGCTGTTTAACTGCATTGCCGGCAGCTTTTATCCCGACGAGGGAAGCGTAAAGCTGGATGAGCGCGACATTACGTTTGTTCCGGATTATAAGCGGGCGACGCAGATCGGAAGGCTGTTTCAGGACCCGATGCGCGGGACGGCGCCTAACATGACCATTGAGGAAAACTTAACGCTCGCTTACCTGCGCGCCTCCAAAAAAGGAAGGGGTTCCGCTTTTTCGCGCATGTCTGTCCAGGAACGGAAGCTGTTTCGGGAACGCCTCGCCCTGCTTGGCATGGGTCTGGAGGACCGCATGAAGCAGCCGGTGGGCCTGCTCTCCGGCGGCCAGCGTCAGGCGCTGACGCTTTTGATGGCGGCCACGCTTGTTCCGCCCAAGATTCTGCTATTGGACGAACACACGGCGGCGCTTGATCCGGCGACCGCAGAAAAAGTGCTGGATCTGACGAAGCGCGTAGTGGAGGAAAACCACCTTGCCTGTCTGATGATCACACACAATATGCACTCGGCGCTGGAGCTTGGCAACCGCACCCTGATGATGGACAGCGGAAAAATTGTGCTGGATATACAGGGCAAAGAGCGCGAGGGACTGACGGTAGACGGGCTTTTGCAGAGGTTTTCCGTCGGCGCCGGAAAGGAACTGGACAACGACAGGATTCTTTTTTCAAAATAATGTGAAATCAAAATCTCCTATTGACGTGATTAGCCGGAAATGGTAAAATCAGCAATAGGGCACTAAATGATGTGCCGGGGTTAAAACCCGGCACAAAATATTGTTGCCGGCGGAGGTCTGCATGAGATACCACAACATTACCAAAGACGATATGCTGAACGGAGACGGACTGCGCGTAGTGCTTTGGCTTGCCGGATGCGCACACTGCTGCAAAGGGTGCCAGAATCCGGTCACATGGGACCCGGATGGAGGACTGCCTTTTGACGAGGCCGCAAAAGAAGAAATTTTTGAACAACTGCGCCAGCCATATATATCGGGGATTACGTTCAGCGGGGGCGATCCCCTCTATCCCACCAGCCAGATGGAGGTAGAAGCGCTTGCGCGCGAGATCCGCGAGAAGTTTCCGGACAAGACGATCTGGATGTACACGGGAAGCCTCTGGGAAGAGGTGGAAAACAACCCCATTATGAAGTATGTGGATGTGCTGGTGGACGGAGAATTTGAGATCGACAAGCTGGACCGGCAGCTTCACTGGAAAGGAAGCTCCAACCAGCGCGTGATCGACGTACCACAGACGCGCAAGACGGGAAAAGTAGTGCTGCACTGCGCGTAACGAGCGGGGAGGAAACGGGAATGGAAACCATTCAGATTAAATATTTCAGCGATCAGATTGAACCTTTACAATATATCGACGGGAAATCCGACTGGATCGATCTGCGCTCCGCCGCGGAGATCGAACTGAAAGCGGGAGAGTTCCGGCTCATTCCGCTGGGCGTGGGAATGAAGCTGCCAAAGGGCTACGAGGCGCATGTGGTTCCGCGCAGTTCCACCTTTAAAAACTTTGGCATTATCCAGACGAATCACTGCGGCGTGATCGACGAGACATACTGCGGCGATAACGACCAGTGGTTTATGCCGGTGTATGCCCTGCGCGACACCTGCATCCATATCAACGACCGTATCTGCCAGTTCCGCATTATGGAACATCAGCCGACGGTTTGCTTTGAACGGGTGGAAAGACTGGACGGCGAGGACCGGGGCGGGTTTGGAAGCACCGGAAAAGCATAAGGAGAAATACATGTCACAGAAGACCGGTCTGGAGGACCGCTATGTACTGAAAAATAATAAGAGGCTGCGTTGTGGATATACAACGGGCACCTGTGCGGCAGCCGCGGCGAAAGCAGCGGCTGCTATGTTGTTTCTGCAAAAAGAGATCCGCTCGGTTGATCTGAAAACGCCGGAGGGCACAACCTTGCATCTTCCGGTTGAGGAGATTTGCCGGGAAGCGTCGGCGGTGTCCTGCGCCGTGCGAAAAGATGCGGGAGACGACCCGGACGTGACAGACGGGCTGCTGATCTTTGCCAAGGTAACAAGAAGCGATCAGGCGGGCGTGCGGATCACAGGCGGAAAAGGCGTCGGAACCGTGACAAAGCCGGGGCTTTCACAGGCGGTGGGGGAGCCGGCGATCAACCGCGTTCCGCGTGAAATGATCACACGGGCGCTGCAGGAGGTCTGTGAGGAACTGGAGGAGCCGTGCGCGCTGGCGGCGGAGATTTCGGTTCCGGGCGGAGAGGAGATTGCCGCCCGCACGTTTAATCCCAGACTTGGCATAGAAGGCGGGATCTCTATTTTGGGGACAAGCGGGATCGTGGTTCCCATGAGCGAGGAAGCGCTGATTGCAAGCATCCGTCTGGAAATGGAGAGCAAACGCGCCGCCGGCTGCCGGTATCTGCTGATCACGCCGGGCAATTACGGGGAAGCGTTTTTGCGCGAAGGGATGCGGATCGATACCGCGGATTCTATGAAATGCAGCAATTATGTGGGCGAGACGATTGACATGGCGGCGCAGCTTGGGTTTCGCGGAATTTTATTTGTGGCGCATATCGGGAAATTTATCAAAGTATCCGGCGGAATTATGAACACCCATTCGCGCTGCGCGGACGGCCGCGCCGAACTGATGGCGGCGCATGCCCTGCGCGCCGGCGCGGATCCGGAAACCGTCCGCGCAATACTCGATACCGTTACCACGGAAGAAGCGCTGGATCTTTTACAGCAAAAAGGTTTGGTGCAAAAGACTATGGACGAGATGCTGCCGCGCATCCGCTTTTATCTGCAGCACCGCTGCGGAGGCGCCCTGCAGACAGAGGCGGTGATCTTTTCCAACCGACGCGGCTATCTGGGCGAGACAAAAGGCGCCGGAGAGCTGCTTGCCAGATTTCAAAAAGAAAAATAGCGTCAGGAGC
>CANQJX010000086.1 GCA_947624335.1 uncultured Marvinbryantia sp. | reverse complement strand
ACGGCCGCTTTTTGGTTGTATTTTGCCCCAAAGAGGTGTAGAATGTCGGTGTGGCCCGGTTAGGGAACAAAGGTGAAAATATGGGAAAAAAAGAGCAATATAAACGAATCATTATGTTTTTATCTTCCGTATTGATACTGTCGCTGGAAACGGCAATTTTTGCGTTTGTGTGGTATCACTCTTACGGAGTCAGCGGCGGTTTTGTACGGGGAAATCTTGTGATCATTGCGCAGTACGCGCTGATGCTGTACCTTTTCTACCGCGTTTACGGCGGATTTAAGGTGGGTTATCTGCGTGTTTTTGAAGTTCTTTACTCGCAGATCCTCTCTGTAATCTGCGTGAATATCATTACCTATTTTCAGATGGCGCTGATCGGCCGATGGAAATTCGGCACGAATATCGTTCCGCTCTTTAACATGACGATTCTGGATCTGATCATAGTGGGCGTATGGGTGATCGCAATGCGCTGGGTATACGCCCGTATCTATCCGCCAAGGCGGATGCTGCTGATCTATGGTTCGCGCAACCCGCGCGAGCTGATCCATAAAGTCTCTTCCCGCGAGGATAAGTTTGTGATCTGCGAACGGATCCATCTTTCCAGAGGGGAGGAGCAGATTAAGAAAAAGATAGAGGAATATCCGGCGATTATTCTGGCGGATATGCCGGCCCATGAGCGCAATCTTTATCTGAAATACTGCTTTGAAAAGGATATCCGCTGCTACAGCATCCCAAAACTTTCCGACATTATGCTGCGCAGCGCCGACAATATCCACTTGTTTGATACAACCCTGCTGCTGTCGCGCAACCGGAGGCTGACGGCGGAGCAGTTGTTTGTAAAACGGGCGATGGATATTGTTTTTTCGCTTTTGGGGCTGATTCTGGCGGCTCCGTTTATGCTGATTATCGCCATTGCGATTAAATGCTACGACGGCGGCCCGGTTCTTTATAAACAGCCCCGCCTTACGAAAGACAAAAAGATATTTTACATCCTGAAGTTCCGCAGCATGAAAGTGCAGTCGGAACAGGACGGGGCGCGGCTTGCGCGCAAGGAAGACGACCGCATTACGCCGGTCGGCAGGGTGATACGCAACATCCATTTTGACGAACTGCCCCAGATCTTTAATATTTTAAAGGGGGAAATGTCTCTGGTGGGACCGCGCCCGGAACGCCCGGAAATTGCGGAAGAATATTCCAAGGAGATTCCCGAATTTGATTACCGTCTGAAAGTGAAAGCGGGATTAACGGGCTACGCGCAGGTATATGGAAAATATAATACGACGCCGTATGACAAACTAAAGCTGGACCTTTCTTATATTGAGTCCTACTCGGTTCTTCAGGATCTGAAGCTTCTGATGCTCACGTTTAAAATTCTGTTTCAAAAAGAAAATACAGAGGGCGTGGAAGCGTGGCAGACTACGGCCGCGACAAAAGAAGAACACACCAAAAAAGAATAAAGAAGGATGGGACGCGGGGGTGCGATATGGACAGGCCATTGGTTTCTGTAATAATACCAACATATAATTGCGCCGGTACGATCAAACAGGCAATCGATTCCGCAAAGGCGCAGAATGTGAATGCAGAAATCATAATCATTGACGATTGCTCTGCCGACGCAACGGAAAACGTGATGCAGGCATACCAGGAGGATCCCGTGATTTTTTATGCGCGCAATCCAAAGAACCTCGGAGCGGCCCAAAGCAGGAATAAAGGGGTCGCCATGGCGCGGGGGGAATACATCGCCTTTCTGGACGCGGACGACTTCTGGGCTGCGGGAAAATTAGAAAAGCAGCTTGCGGCAATCCGCAGAACCGGGTGCGTGCTGTGCAGTACGGCGCGCGAACTGGCAAAGCCCGACGGTACGCTTACCGGGCGGATCATACCCGTAAAGGAAACGATCACATACCGGCAGCTTTTGCGGCACAACTGCATTAACTGTTCCTCCGTGCTGGTACGTTCCGACGTTATGCGCGCGTTTCCCATGGAGCATGAGGATGCGCACGAAGACTATATCTGCTGGCTGCGCATCCTGAAAAAATACGGGTGCGCCTGCGCGGTAAACGAACCGCTGCTGAAATACCGCCTGACGTATTGCGGAAAATCCGGCGACAAGCGGAAATCGGCGCGGATGACGCTGCGCGTATATCGCTATATGGGGTTCGGAACTTTGCAGTCGCTGTTCTGTTTCTGCAGCTACACGCTGCACGGTCTTGCAAAGTACGGACAGGCGCGCCTGCGCGGCGCACTGCGCTGCAGGAGCGGCCCCCAGGATTGAAAAAACGCGGTTTTTATGGTAAAATGATACATCATGGCGGCGGTACGGAGGAAGACTATGAATCGAAAGTTCGTTTTGAAGCAGTATGCAAAAATGGGTATGCAGAACCTGTTTCTTCCCGTCGTCTACCGGATATACAAGAGGAAAAAAGTGGACAAAAACTGCGTGGTATTTGCGGACGCGCATCATTCGGAAGTCCCGTTCAGCATGCGTTATCTGCTTGCACAGCTGCAAAAGACGGATAAACGGGTCATCACAATCTTTTCGGATTATGCAGGCGATTCGATATGGCGCAATCTGCGGCAGATGCTGCGCTTTATGAAGGCCTATGCCAATGCCGGCTATGTGATTCTCTGCGATAATTTTCTGCCGGCGGCGTCCTGCAAAAAACGCAGGGAAACAACGGTGATCCAGCTTTGGCATGCGTGCGGGGCATTAAAAAAATTCGGGTACGACGCCCCGGAAGACATTCCGGGCTATTACCGCGGAAATGTGTGGAAGAACTGCGATATTGTCACGGTCAGCTCCAAACAGTGCATACCGTATTTCGCAAGCGCGATGCGCCTGCCCAAAGAACGGATTTTTCCGGTGGGAGTCAGCAGAACGGATCTGTATTATCAGAAAGCGTTTTGCGATGAAGTAAGAAAACGTTTTTTTTGCGCGTACCCGCAGATGGAAAACAAGAAAATCGTACTCTGGGCGCCGACGTTCCGGGGAAACGCGGGGCAGGGAAGTCTCTGCGGCGAAGCGGCGATAGATCATCTGGCGCTCCAACTGGGGGAAACATGGGAACTGATCAAAGCGCCGCACCCGCATCTTTTACCGAAAGAACAGCGGACGGGCAGCTTTTCGACGGAGGAACTTCTGGTGGTGACCGATCTGCTGATCACAGACTATTCCTCCATTTTGTTTGATTACCTGCTTCTTCACCGGCCTTTGGTGCGCTTCGCCCCGGATCTGGCGCAGTATGAAGAAAAAAGAGGGTTTTATATGGACTACGGCGCGCTGGCGGGCACTTTGGTCGTGCGGGAGGAAGATCTGTACGGGGCGGTGATAAAAGAGGCGGGTCAGGCGGAAAAAGCCGTGGATTTTGATGCGCGTCTCTATCTGGACGCCTGCGACGGAAAAGCGACGGAACGCATTATGCGTATGATACAGTGAGATACAGGAGGAGAGAACATGGAAAAAACAAATATTTTCGGAGTAGTGCTTGCAGGCGGAATCGGAAGCCGTATGGGCAACGTGGAAAAACCGAAACAGTTTATGGAGATCGGAGGCAAACCGATCATCGTCCATACAGTTGAAAAATTCGTGATCAACGCGCAGTTTGAAAAGATCATCGTACTTTCTCCCAGACAGTGGATCCGTTATACAAGGGATATCATGGAAAAATATATTGCGATGAAAGACCGGATAGACGTGATTGAAGGCGGCGCGACGCGCAACGAGACGATTATGAATGCGATCCGCCATATAGAGGAACAATACGGCCTGGACGAAGAGACGATTATTGTCACACACGATTCGGTACGTCCGTTTGTTACGCACCGCATCCTGGAGGACAATATCCGCCTGGCGCGCGCGGCAGGCGCGTGCGACACGGTGATCCCGGCCTCGGACACGATTGTGGAGAGCGCGGATCACGCCCGCATCACCAATATTCCGGAGCGCTCCAAAATGTATCAGGGGCAGACTCCGCAGAGCTTCCGCGCAAAAAAGCTGCGGGACGCTTATGAGAGCCTTACCCAGGAGGAAAAAAATATTCTTACAGACGCCTGTAAGATTCTGATTTTAAAGGGAGAGGACGTGCGCCTGGCAGAAGGAGAGGTATTTAACATTAAGATTACTTACCCGCACGACCTCAGGGTGGCGGAATCCCTGCTGGGAGGAGAGAAAACATGCTGAACGCTGTGTATCAGTTAAAAGCCGCGAGACAGTTTGAAGTGGTGTTTAAAGAACTGGAGATGGATGGGAAGCATGTGATCGTGCGCCCCACGCATTTATCCATCTGCCATGCAGATCAGCGATACTATCAGGGAACGCGTCCCGAAGCGGTGCTGCGCGCGAAACTGCCAATGGCGCTGATCCATGAAGGCATCGGAAAAGTGGTCTGCGATCCCACCGGGACTTATCAGGTGGGGGAAGAAGTGGTAATGATTCCCAATCATCCCTGCGAAAAAGACGATGTGATTGCCGAGAACTATCTGCGCTCCAGCAAATTCTGCGGGAGCAGCAAGGACGGGTTTATGCAGGAATATGTGGCGCTGCTGCCCGACCGGATCGTGCGGCTGCCCAAAGGGATCGACAAAGTTACGGCGGCGTTTACGGAAATTGTGACGGTAAGCTATCACGCGGTTTCCAGATTCCTGCGTTTTTCCCATGCGCGGCGCGACGTGATCGGCGTGTGGGGCGACGGCAATCTGGGCTACATTACGTCGCTGCTCATCAAAAAGATGCTGCCGGAAGCAAAGGTGTATGTGTTCGGCGTAAACCGCCAGAAATTAAGCGATTTTTCTTTTGCGGACGAAACGTTTGAAGTGTCTCGCATCCCTGCGGATCTTCAGGTAAACCACGCGTTTGAATGCGTGGGCGGCAGCGCGTCGGGCAAGGCGATCGATCAGATCATCGACTGTATCGTACCGGAGGGGACCATCGCCATTTTGGGCGTCAGCGAGGATCCGGTTCCGATACGCACCCGCATGGTTCTGGAAAAGGGCCTGCATATTTTTGGAAGCAGCCGCAGCGGAAGGGCGGATTATGAAGGGCTGATGCGGCTGTACCGGGAGAATCCGGATATTGTTTCTTATCTGGAAAATATTGTGGGGACGCAGAAACGGGTGCATAATATCAGAGATATTGTAGAGGCGTTCGAGACGGATATCCATAAGATGATCGGAAAAACGGTGCTGATCTGGAACGAATAGAAGGAAGATAATGAAAAAGATAATGATAAGGGCGCATATGTCCCCTTTTAATACGCGGGATACGTCGAGCATTCTCCGAAACGACAGCGTCGGAACCAATATCGGGAATCTTGTTTATATTAACAGCATTATACGGGCGCTGATGACGGAAGACACGCAGATCGATACCTTTAATACGCGTACAGATCTGACGCCTGAATTTATCCGGCGCATCAACGGGGAATACAGCTGCGTCATCCTGCCGTTTGCCAACGCGTTCCGCATTTCCTTTGAGGGAGAACTGCGGGCGATTACAAACTTTATTAAAAAACTGAACGTTCCCTGCATTGTGATCGGCGTGGGAACATCCACCGTATTTCAAAAGGATCTGACAGAGCATCATTCCTTTGACGAGGCGGTCAGAGAATTTGTCAGGGCGGTGCTGGATAAATCCGCAGTTCTGGGGACGCGCGGAGAGTATACCAGCGCGTATCTTTCCCATCTGGGATTTAAAGAGGGAAGCGAGCACCGCGTGATCGGCTGTCCCTCGATGTTCTGGTACGGCGAGGAGCTGCCTCAGATCCGCAAAAAGGAACTGACGAAGGACAGCGCGGTCAGCGTGAACTGGAAAATCGACCTGCCGGATCCGCTGCACCACTTTATACAAAAGAGTATCGCCTGCTTTGAAAACTTTCAGTATGTGCCGCAGATCACGGATGAAATCCGCCTGATGTATTACGGCATGCCGTTTCCGGAGGGCAAATACAAACGGATTCCGGACGGCTATCCGTGCGTCGCCGACCACCCGTGGTATCGTTCTGACCGGGCGCGCTCCTTTGTGGACGTGCTTACCTGGATGGAATATATGAAGGAGAAGGACTTTTCCTTTGGCAGCCGTATTCACGGGAACATTGTGCCGCTGCTGACGGGAACGCCGAGCTTTGTGATCTCCTCGGATTACCGCATTGAGGAGCTTACCAGATACCACAACATACCGCATATCGATTACCGGGAACTGCAGGAAACGGACACGATTTTCCGGTTCTATGAAAACGCGGATTATGACCGTGTGCAAAAAGGCCATAAAGAGCGGTTTGAAAATTACAGGAAATTTTTAGAAGAAAACGGTCTGGAACATACTTATGACATCCGGGACGGCCTGCGGCCGTACGACCGGAAAATGCAGACGATCCCGCGCAATCCCGCGCTGCGGCCATTCTTTTCCGTTCCGGTATCGGAACAGTGCGAACGCCTGGCCGAGTGCGGCGGGACTTATATGAGGCTGCAGGGGAAATACGATAAATTAAAACCGCTGGAAATGCTGCTGGAACAGTACCATATCAACAAGGGGCTGAAGCGGGCGTTTCAAAGGCTGCACAGATAGAGAGGCTTATATGAAAAAAATTCTGGTCCGGGCGCATACGTCGCCGTTTGAAGCGCCAACGGCCGCGGACATGCTGCTGGTAGACGACCGGTTTGGCATGAATATGGGAAATATGCTTTTTGCCAACAGCGTAATCCGCGTGCTGATGACAGACGATGTCCAGGTGGATATTCTCCATACCGGCAGGGATTTGACGCCGGAAAATCTGGAAAAGATCAACGCGCAGTACGACTGCGTGGTGATGCCGTTTGCCAATGCGTTCCGGGTATCTTTCCGCCGCCAGCTTCGTATGCTCACCAATTTTATACGGCGGCTGAAGATCCCGTGTGTTGTTGTGGGAATCGGCATTTCCGCTACGTTTGAAAATCCTTTAAAAGAAAAAAACCCGTTTGACCGCGATGTAAAGGACTTTGTAAAAGCGGTGCTGGAAAAATCGGCGGTGCTTGGAACGCGCGGCGAGGAAACGGCCGCCTATCTCACAAAGCTGGGATTCCGGGAGGAGACGCATCACCGGGTAATCGGCTGCCCTTCCATGTTCTGGTACGGGGAAGAACTGCCTCCGATCCAAAAGCGGGAGCTTCACCGGGACAGCGCGGTCAGCGTAAACTGGAAAATCGATCTTCCGCCTGCGCTGCATGCGTTTATCCTGAAAAATATCGGTTTGTTCGACAACTTTCAGTATATTCCGCAGGTCCTTGATGAAATGCGCCTGATGTATTACGGCATTCCGTTTGCGCAGGGCAGATACCGTTCGATTCCCGAAGGATTTCCGTGCCGCGCGGACCATCCGTGGTATCGGCAGGACCGGGCGCGGGCGTTTATTAACGTATCCTCGTGGCTGGATTATCTGAGCAGCAGGGAATTGTCTTTTGGCAGCCGGATCCACGGAAACATTGCGGCGCTGCTT
>CANQJX010000085.1 GCA_947624335.1 uncultured Marvinbryantia sp. | reverse complement strand
CAGCGTATGCGGCCTGAGATCCAGCGGCAAATTAAAGACCGCGGGCACAGGGCATACATGGGGCGAGGGCGACCAGCAGTATACCTGCACCGTATGCGGCTATAACCCGAAGAAGTTCGGCGCAAACGATACCGAACAGGCAAAGCCGTACCGCTATGTATGGTATGTACGCTTTACGGCCAATATGGATCAGTGCGAAGGCTTTGTGAACGAAAAAGGTTATGCTGTGGACACGGTAATGCCATCGACGATCTTTGACGACGGCTATAACTGGAAAGGCGAATCCACAGGCAGCACGATGGAGAATAATAACGTGCTTACCATGACGGCTCCGGCCGCAAAGAGCGGATATACGTTCGCAGGCTGGTACTGCGACGGCCAGCTGGCAGAAAGCAGCCGGACGATTACCCGCACATGGAGAGACATGTATAAAACGTACGAGGCGCGTTATACTCCGGCGGCTTAAATCGGAAATACTACAAAAGATAAAACGAAGTAAAACGGGAAATAAAAAAACCGGGACGCCGACAGGCGTTCCGGTTTTTTGCGAAAAGGCCGGAAGAGAAACGGTAGGTCTTTGGATAATGTTTACAAACCTATTGACAGGGACGATTCTTTCCACTATAATGTTACTCATAGTCCACAACGCAAGGAGATCCACTATGACGAAAAATGCCATTAGCCTTTTTTCTTCGTCGGGGATTGGCGATTTGGGTTTGAAAGCCAACGGCATAGAAACGATTATCGGCTGTGAACTGCTGGAAGAGCGTATGAATTTGTTTCACAACAATTACCCGAAAGCAAAATGCTTTCAGGGGGATATTTGGGAACAAAAAGATGAAATTATAAAGTTCTATCATGCGAACTATACAGAGCCCCCGTTTTTAATTCTTGCCACACCGCCCTGTCAGGGAATGTCGCCAAACGGAATGGGGAAAATACTCAATAACTATAGAAACGGGCTCCGCCCTAAAATGGACGAAAGAAACAGGCTGATTATACCTACCGTTGATATTATTTTATCCTTGCAGCCGGAATGGGTGATACTTGAAAATGTTCCCAATATGACAAACACCCTCATAGTGGATGAAAACGACAAACTGGTCAATCTTATCGCCTATATTAAGCAAAGACTGGGTTCTCTTTACTGCGGGGAACCGGTTGTCGTCGACGCCGCAGATTACGGCGTTCCGCAGCACAGAAAACGTCTTATTACGATTTTGTCAAGAAATGAAAACGCGAAAAAAGTATTTTTCGGCAAAGGACGACTCCTGCCGGATTTTACACATTCAGCCGAAGACACGCCGTCTACGCGGCACTGGGTTACGTTAAGAGAGGCGATAGGCGATCTGCCGGCATTGCGGGCGGAGAAGGGGAAAAATTCGGTTCCGGGCTACGGCGGATTACACAAAGTTCCCCTGCTGGATGAAAAAAAGCGATTCTGGATTGATCATACGAAAGAGGGCGATACCGCTTTTAACAATCAATGTATAAATCCAAAATGCGGTTATCAGGGAAATCGAACGCACGGCGCTTCCTATGACGCCGACGGGATAAATAAGATTCATACGGATACGCCGCTCTATTGCGAAAAATGCGGGGCGCTGCTGCCCCGTCCATGGGTTGAAGATAAAAAAACGGGCGAAAAACGCTTAATGAAAGGCTTTATGAGCGCATATAAGCGAATGCGATGGGACGAACCCGCAAGCACACTGACACAAAATTTCCAGTATGCCTGTTCAGATAATAAACTACATCCGGATCAGAGCAGGGTACTGTCGCTTTATGAAGGTCTTGTTCTTCAGTCCATTGCGGATTATGATTATTCGTTTAACATTCATGGGAAACTGTGTTCCGACGGTTTAATCCGGGATACGATAGGCGAAAGCGTGCCGCCGCGGGTGATGGATTTCATCTGCGCCCATATTATTGAAATTTCAAAATAGCAATCCAAAGCAGCCGCTTTAGATTGCTATTTTACACGATAACCAATCCATTTTTTATTTGCAAAAGCATTTATATATGGTTCGGCATCAACAACGGCAAGCCATCCTCTGCACATTTTTCGGACTCCGGCAGCAGTCATAATGGAAACGCTTGTCGTTCTTCCGCCGTCGGTTTTGGGCTGGACAATTTTCCCCCAATCGTCCCTTGTCAGGTCATTGCGATAAAAGCAAGCCGCAATCGTTGGAACTTCATCCATAAAATCCCAAAAAATAGATAAGAGATTGTTTGTTTCTCTGTGATGGGCTTTCCAGTCGAAGGATGTCAGCTTTTCAATGCGCTGCTCTCCAATCAGTGGTTTTGGCGTGACAGAAGCGGGAGGCGTACTTCCGCAAGTCGCTTTGACTTCGATGCCGCCATATTGAAAAGGGCTAAATAAGGATTTGTCTTTCAGATACTTTTTTCCGTCTATTTCCGTATATAAGGAACGGTAGCCGTAATAACGCTCCGGTGTGTTTGTCAGCAATAAATCAGGATAGCCGTCCTGATGAGGATTTGAATGTAAGTTACCGTTGGAAAAATGTTCTATGCTTTTTGCAAAGTATTCGCCAACCATACCGCTGAGGTTCCGCATTCCCAAAATTTCAAAAATGTTTATGTCAAATTGCTTTGTCTGCTCGTCCAACATGCGGATTGCATGATTACAAAAATGGATTGCCTGCAGTAAATCCGCGCTGCAGAGAATAGGCTCATCCCCGATTGCAACGGTATTCTGTTCGTTCAAAATATAATTCATTGATTCTCCTTCAGAGGTTTTGAAAAAATAAAGAAAAGGAACAATCCAATGCATGAATAATCTTTTCCAGATTTACGATGGAAATATTTCGCTTACCGTTTTCCACGCTTGCAATGTATGTTCTGTCCAGTCCGGCTGCAAGAGCAAGCTTTTCCTGGCTTAGACCGGCATGATTTCTGAGCTCGCGAATGCGGGATCCAACTTTCTGTTTAATCATGGCAATACCTCACGGATAGAATAACTAAATTGTATTCTGTCGTTGACTTTGTATCAACGGACTATACGTCACAGTACAGTTAAAACGGCTGCGCCGTCTGCAACCTGCCCTCCGCATAGACGGAAACGATCTGATTTTTTTCATTCAGCAAAACCAGATCCGCATCCTTCCCATCCGCAATAGAACCTTTCCGGTCGAAAACGCCGATCAGCTTCGCCGGGTTTTCTGTCAGGAGAGGAAGGATTTCTTCTAAGGGACGTCCCGTAAATTCCAGAAGGTTGCGCAGAGCTGCGTCCTGCGTAAGCGTGCTGCCGGCGCGCGCGCCGCCCTTTGTCAGTCTGGCGTCCTTATTTTTTACGGTTACATCGTTCACTCCCAGACGGTAATTTCCGTCCGGCAAGCCGGCGGCCATGATGGAATCGGTAATTGCGATTACGCGGTCGATTCCCTTTGCTTTTAAAAGAAGCCGCACAATGCCGGGATGCAGATGAAGCCCGTCGCAGATGGCTTCACAGTAAATATCCGATTCCAGAACCGCGCAAAGAATCCCCGGCGCGTGACGATCCAGCGCCTGCATGGCGTTAAATGTATGCGTGGCGGCGCAGGCGCCGTTTTGGATCGCTTCCATAGCGGTTTGATAATCAGCGCCTGAGTGGCCGATCGCCACCTGTATGCCTAATTCCCGCATCCGCGGAATCTGTTCCGTAACGCCCGCTACTTCGGGAGATACCGTAATATAGCGGATATTGCCGCGGGCACGTTCCTGATACGCGCGAAGGAGCGAAAGATCCGCCGTTTGCAACAAATGTTCCGGCATCGCGCCTTTATAAGCAGGGGAGAGAAACGGTCCTTCCAGATGAATACCGAGAAGACGGCTGCCGTTCGCGTGCTGCTTTTGATGCAACAAAAATTGGTCGATGCAGCGGTTTGTCTGCTCGCGGGTGTCGGTAAGGATGGAGCATAGCCACGCGGTTGTGCCCCTGGCTGCAAAAAAGCGGCAGAGTTTTTCATAATCGCCGGCGTCCGCATGATTGACGTCCACCCCGGCCGCGCCGTGCGTGTGGACGTCGATAAAGCCGGGTACGATGTTAAGCCCGCGGGCGTCTATGGCAGCGATGTCCGCGCCGTCTGAAGGGGGAGTATCCGCCGGCAAAAGAGAGAGCGTGCGGCCCTCGATAAGAATGGACCGGTCTTTAAAGCTGCGGCCGGTATACACGCGGCCCCCAAATAAAAATGTGCGTTTCATAACGGTTCTTCCTTTATAGTTTGCGGCGGTTTGCCTGCGGCAAAAACAGCCGCGGACGCCGCCGCATCTACATCTTAATATGCACGGGGCGGATTTGCAACCGCAAAACCAAGAAAAATGCGGGAGGCGCATTGAAAAAATGGAAAAATGATGTTACAATATCACGAATAAGGAGAGAATATTATGGTCATACCGCAGCCGAATCAACGAATATCCAAAATAGACGCTTACTTAAACTGCGCCGAAAACTTTGCTTACCGCAGCACATGTATCAAACGGAAATACGGAGCGGTGATCGTAAAAGACGACGCCGTTATTTCGACGGGGTACAACGGTTCCCCCAGAGGATTTGAAAATTGCTGCGACATTGGTTACTGTCCGCGCATCCAGCGGAAAATGCACCAGGGCGAAGGGTATGGTATGTGCCGCGCGATCCACGCGGAGGCAAATGCGCTGCTTAACTGCTCCCGCGAGCAGACGATCGGAGCGGATCTGTATCTTGCGGGAATTAATCCGCAGGACTGCTCCGTCCACAGGGCAAAGCCGTGCCCCATGTGCGCGCGCACGATCATTCAGGCGGGTATCCGCAACGTCATCCTGCGCGTGGGCGAGGGACCCGACAACTACGAGATCCTTCCCGCAAAAGAACTGGAATGGTTTACGCAAGAGGACTGAATATAAAATCAGAAAAGCCCTATTTTGAAGGAGGAAATAAAATGGAAAAGAAAAAATTTTATATGACTACCGCGATTGCCTATACGTCCGGCAAACCGCATATCGGCAATACCTACGAGATCATTCTTGCCGACGCGGTCGCGCGTTTTAAAAGGGCGCAGGGCTACGACGTGTTTTTTCAGACCGGGACGGACGAGCACGGGCAGAAGATTGAATTAAAAGCCGCCGAGGCGGACGTTACGCCAAAGGAATATGTCGACCGGGTGGCTGGTGAGGTAAAGCGGATCTGGGATCTTGTAAACGCTTCCTACGATAAATTTATCCGCACCACGGACGAGGACCACGAAAGACAGGTACAGAAAATCTTTAAAAAGCTTTACGACCAGGGCGATATCTATAAAGGTTCCTATGAGGGACTGTACTGTACGCCGTGCGAGTCGTTCTGGACAGAGTCCCAGCTTGTGGACGGCAAATGTCCGGACTGTGGGCGCGAGGTAAAGCCGGCCAAAGAGGAAGCGTACTTTTTTAAGATGAGCAAATATGCGGACCGCCTGATTGCGCATATCAACGCGCATCCGGAATTTATTCAGCCGGTGTCCCGCAAAAATGAAATGATGAATAACTTTTTGCTTCCGGGGCTGCAGGATCTGTGCGTATCCAGAACCTCTTTTAAATGGGGCATCCCGGTAGACTTTGATCCCAAACACGTCGTTTATGTGTGGCTGGACGCGCTGACGAATTATATCACAGGCATCGGTTACGACTGCGGCGGCGAAAGCACCGCGCAGTTCCAGAAAAACTGGCCGGCGGATCTGCATTTGATCGGCAAGGATATTATCCGTTTCCATACGATTTACTGGCCGATCTTTCTGATGGCGCTGGGACTTCCGCTGCCGAAACAGGTTTTCGGGCATCCGTGGCTTTTGCAGGGCGACGGCAAAATGAGCAAATCCAGAGGGAATGTGCTCTATGCCGACGAGCTGGTGGACTTTTTCGGAGTGGACGCCGTCCGCTACTTTGTGCTGCATGAAATGCCGTTTGAAAACGACGGCGTGATTACCTGGGAACTTCTGGTTGAGCGCATCAATTCCGACCTTGCAAATACGCTCGGCAATCTGGTCAATCGTACCATTTCCATGTCCAATAAATATTTTGGCGGCGTGGTATCGGATAAAGGGGCGGCGGAACCGGTGGATGAGGAGCTGAAAGCCGTCGCGCTGGAAACGCCCAAAAAAGTTGTGGAGAAGATGGAACACTTGCGCGTCGCCGACGCGATCAGCGAGATCTTTACGCTCTTTAAACGCTGCAACAAATATATTGACGAGACAATGCCGTGGGCGCTTGCCAAAGAGGAAGCCAAACAGGACCGTCTGGCGAGTGTGCTTTACAATCTGGTGGAGAGCATTTCCATCGGGGCGGCGCTTCTGGAACCGTTTATGCCGCAGACAGCAGTCAATATCCTGGCCCAGTTAAACGCCAGCAAACGGAGCATTGACGAGATGGCGCAGTACGGCCTTTATCCGTCCGGGACCAGGGTGACCGATAAGCCGCAGATCCTTTTTGCGCGGCTGGATCTGCAGGAGGTACTCAAGAAAGTGGAGGAGCTGCATCCGCAGACGCAGGAGGAACCGGAAAAAGAAGAAACCGCAATGGATATGGAGCCGAAAGAGGAAATTACCTTTGAGGATTTCGGGAAAATGCAGTTTCAGGTGGGAGAAATCATTGCCTGCGAGGAAGTTAAAAAATCCAGAAAGCTGCTGTGCAGCCAGGTAAAGATCGGAAGCCAGGTAAAGCAGATCGTATCGGGAATCAAATCGAGCTACAGCCCGCAGGAAATGGTGGGTAAGAAAGTGATGGTGCTGGTTAACCTGAAGCCGGCAAAGCTGGCCGGCGTGCTTTCGGAGGGAATGCTGCTTTGCGCGGAGGACGCGGACGGCAACCTGTCTTTAGTCGTGCCGGAAAAGGATATGCCGGCGGGAGCGGAAATTTGCTGATCCCGGTTTTCTGATTTTAATATGCGAAAAAAGAGCAGCTACGATGTAGCTGCTCTTTTCATCCGGACTTTGAACGGATAAGGATTATTCTTCCGCGTAAAATGCGTCAAAGTATTTCTGGAAAATGCTCAGGTATTCGTCCAGTCCGTAAGCGTCCAGTTTTTCCAGATAGTCGTTCCAGTCGTTGTCCGTCAGCCCGTTCATCACCCATCTGGCTTTACATTCATTGATGTACTGCACAATGTCCGTAGTCAGCACGGCGAGCCGGTCTGTGTCTTCCTTGCTCATAAAGGCGTTGGGGAATACATACTTTGTATGCATATCCGGCGTATAGTAGTCTTTGATCCAGTCCAGGCGGTACTGCGCGTCGTCCGGGCAGGTAACATACACGCCGTAGTATTCGTCCAGCACCGCAAGAGGGCCGCCCACACATTCCGCTTCGCGCACTTCCACAGGCGAGGCGTCGCCGAGCGGCGCATGGCGCAGCATGGGTTCTCCGGCGTCGTTGGTTCCCATTTCAAAAATGTCAAATTCATCGTCTTCGCCGTAAGTGCCCCAGTTGTTCTGCGGAGACTGCAGAGGCGCATACATCTGATCGAGCCACGCGCAT
>CANQJX010000084.1 GCA_947624335.1 uncultured Marvinbryantia sp. | reverse complement strand
ACAGCGGCATGACGGACAACTGGCAGGGAGCGGCGGATAACAGCGGCATGACGGACAACTGGCAGGGAGCGGCGGACAACGGCGGCATGGCGGATCCGGGCGTGGTAACATATTAAATCAGAAAGTACAGCAGAGAAACCTCTGGGCGGAGGACTCGGAAAACAAATTGTTTTCCGGGTCCTTTTGTCGTAGGGAAACCATAGCCCGCGCAAAATATGCCCGGAATAAAAGGCACTGAAAAAATCGGGAAAGGAAGGGGACAGCGTATGGAAGAGTTTTTTAAAGTAAACGGAACGGATCTGACGGTTCTGGTGCCGCCGGAACTGGATCATTACAATGCGGAAAAAATTAAAAAGGGGTCGGACAGGCTGATACAGAGCAGCAACATCCGCAGGGTCATCTTTGATTTTCGGAAAACCCATTTTATGGACAGCTCCGGGATCGGAATGATTATGGGACGCTATAAAAATATGCGCTTCATGGGAGGCGCAGTCATTGCAGTACATGTAAACGACCGGATCCAGAGGATTCTGACGCTTTCGGGAGTTTATAAAGTGATCGATATTTATGAAGGAAATTACAGTGATTGAGAGGGGAAGCATATGGAACAGACGAATGAAATGGTAATTGAGTTTGACAGCCGCGCCTGCAACGAGAGTTTTATCCGCGTAGCGGTCGCCGCATTTATGACACAGTTAAACCCGACTTTGGAGGAAGTGGCGGATGTAAAGACCGCTCTTTCCGAAGCGGTTACAAACGCGATCGTACACGGCTATGAAAATGAGGTGAAGAAAATTTCCGTGCATTGCAGGATCCGCGAACGGGAACTGTCTTTAACGGTTTCCGACAACGGGAAAGGAATCGAGGATATCGAAAAAGCGATGGAACCGCTGTTTACCACGAAACCGGATTCGGAGCGTTCCGGAATGGGTTTTGCATTTATGGAAGCTTTTATGGATGAAGTAAAGGTTACTTCCGAACCCGGAAAAGGGACCAGCGTAAGGATGAAAAAGACGATTGGCCGTCAAAATGAATATCACGATTGAAAGGAAGTCTTAGATGGAGCATACCCAATGGTTAATTCAGAAAGCGCACCAGGGGGATAAAGCTGCAAGAGAACAATTGGTAGAAGAAAATCTGGGACTTGTTTTCACGATTGTGAAACGTTTTGCCGGAAGGGGTACGGAGATGGAAGATCTGTTCCAGATCGGAAGCATCGGGCTTTTAAAGGCGATCGATCATTTCGATCTTTCTTTTGATGTAAAATTTTCCACCTATGCGGTTCCGATGATCACAGGGGAGATCAAACGGTTTCTGAGGGACGACGGGATGCTGAAAGTAAGCCGTTCGCTGAAAGAAACGGCGCACAAAGCGGCGGCGGCGCGCGAGAGTCTGGAAAAAAAGCTGGGAAGGGAGCCTACCATGACGGAACTTTCCGGCGAAATCGGGATTTCGCGTGAAGAAATCGTGCTGGCAATGGAAGCCGCGGCGGATGTGGAATCCCTGCACAAGCCTGTGTACCAGGGGGACGGAACGGCAATTTTTCTGGAAGACCGGATAGAAGAAAAAGACAGCATGGACGATCGGGTGCTGGACCGGATGGTGCTGCGCGAAGTTTTGGAGAAACTGGAGCCGGAGGAGCGCCTTGTAATCACCATGCGGTATTTTAAAGACAAAACACAGGCGCAGGTCGCGCAGATTCTGGGCCGCACGCAGGTGCAGATTTCCAGGATGGAAAAGAGAATTTTAAAGAAAATGCGGGACGCGATTCAATAAGGAGAATAATTCTGCAGCATTTCGGGATACTAATGGAAAACAACCGGAAATATCGCAGGAGGGAATATGGACACCCTATATCTGAAAATTGATCAGAATGTCGCAGTGCATGACCGGAAGGTTTTTCTAAAAGATATTGCGCAGATTTCCTGCGCGGACAAAGAAATCGAAAACAAGGTCAGGGTACTGACCCTGCCGGAAGCGGTAGGGCAAAAACCGGGGCGCTATGTCAAGTCGGTTATGGAAGTGATCGCGCGCATCGAGGGAGAATTTCCCAATGTAGAAGTTAACAATATCGGAGAATGCGACTTTATCATTACCTACGAGAAACGCAGGGAACCGGGCGGCGTCCGAAGCTGGCTGAAAACGGCCGTGGTCTGCGTTTTGAGCTTTTTCGGGGCGGCGTTTTCCATTATGACTTTTAACAACGACGTGGATGTGACCGGTTTGTTTGCGCAGATATATCAATTGTTTTCGGGACGCGCCTCGGACGGGTTTACGGTTCTGGAGTTGTCCTATTCTCTGGGACTGGGGATTGGAATTATTGTATTTTTTAACCATTTTGCCGGCAAAAAACTGACGGCGGATCCCACGCCGCTGGAGGTACAGATGCGCACCTATGAAAACGATATCAACACGACGATCATTGAACAGAGCCGCCATAAACCGGAAAAAGAGAAACACACGGCGCAGCAGGGAAAACGGGGGATCACGGGATGACGGAGACAATTTTTATGGCGCTTGCCGCGCTTGGCGGCGGCTTTCTGGTGGCGTCGGGCGTGGTGGCATTACTGGTAGGGCTTGGCATTATCACGCGCTTTACCGGTATTTCCCATACGGCGCTGCACAACCGGCTCTATGAGACGGCGATTCTTCTGGGGGCCTTGTTCGGGAATGTCCTGACCGTCTATAAAACGCCGGTTCCGGCAGGGACGGCGGGGCTTGTTCTGCTTGGGCTGTCCGCCGGGATTTATGTGGGCGGATGGATCATGGCGCTGGCGGAAGTCATTCATATTTTTCCCGTTTTCGCGCGCCGGATCGGGCTGACAAAAGGACTCAGCGTTCTGGTCATCGCCGTCGCGCTGGGAAAGACGGCGGGCAGTTTATTACAATTTTATATGAGGTGGTAAAAGTGGCAGATATCATACAGGAAAAAAAGAACCAGGAATACAACGAATACGTTAAAAAAGTGACGCCCACCCACAGCCTCTGGACAAATATGTGGCATGCGTTTGCAGTGGGCGGGGCAATCTGCGTCATCGGGCAGGGGATCATCAACACAGGAATGAGCTGGGGGCTGGATGAAAAAACAGCGGGAACCTGGTGTTCCGTTCTTCTGGTGCTGCTCAGCGTCGTTCTGACCGGATGCGGAATCTATCAGAGGCTGGCAAAATTCGGAGGCGCCGGGACGCTGGTTCCGATTACGGGATTTGCAAATTCTGTGGCGGCTCCCGCAATTGAATTTCAAAAAGAAGGTCAGGTATTTGGCATCGGCTGCAAAATTTTTACGATTGCCGGACCCGTAATTCTTTACGGGATCTTTGCCGGGTGGGTGCTCGGATTGATTTATTGGATTTGCAAACTAGCGGGGATTGTCTGAAAGGACGGGAAGATTCTTCGCAGAAACGGTCGTTTCCCATGTGGCGGCGGCTGTTTTTTTATGCCCAATTTCCGCGCGTTTTGGGCGCATTTTTTATCAAAAATTAGTATGTACTTCCTATGGCGAATCTGCTATAATAGGTGCTTAGTGAACAGGGTAAGGAGAGATAGGCATGCTGTTATTGTTTTTTCTGGTCTGGCTGATATTTAACGGGGCGTTCACTGTGGAGATCGCTGTTTTCGGCGTGGTGATCGCGCTGCTTGTTTTTGCGTTTATCTGCAAATTTATGGACCACAGTATCAAAAAGGAACTGCTTCTGTACCGGAGAGGCCTGTATTTCCTGGGCTACATTTTTACCTTGATCGTGGAGATCATCCGCGCGAACATCGCGGTTACCCGCCTGATCCTTTCACGGCGCGAAATGGTGGAGCCGGTGATGGTGACGTTTCATACGGATCTCAAATCAAGGACGGCGCGGGTAATCCTTGCAAATTCCATCACGCTGACGCCGGGGACGATTACGGTATCCTTAAACGGCGACCGGCTGATCGTGCACTGCCTTGATAAGAGTATGGCGGATGGCATGGAGGATTCGGTATTTGTGCAGATGCTGCGAAAATTGGAAAGGCTGGGTGAGTAAGATGGCATTGATGCAGGCATATTCCGGCGTGTTTACCGTGGCGCTGGTCATACTGGCAATTTTGGCGATTCTCTGCCTGATACGGGCGGTAATCGGGCCTACGATCGCGGACCGGCTGGTAGCGGTTAATATGATGGGCACAATGGTTATGGTCATTATTTCCATTTTGGCCCTGCGCATGGGAGAAGGGTATTTGGTGGATATCTGCCTGATTTACGCCATGATCAGCTTCCTTGCCGTGGTGGTGCTGACCAAAGTATATACGGGCGTTTATCTGGAATACAAAGAAAAACGGGAACAGCAGAAAAAAAGGGCAGAAGAGGAGGAAGACGCAAATGGAGATTCTTAAATGGACACAATTTACGCTTGGCACGCTGATGCTGCTTTGCGGTATTCTCATTTTTATTGTTCAGATCCTCGGAGTATATAAATTCAAATATGTGCTGAACCGTATGCATGCGGCGGCGATTGGAGACACGCTGGGAATCGGGATTTCCCTCGTCGGCCTGATGATTTTGTCGGGCTGGAACTTTACCACTCTGAAGCTGGGACTGGTTGTGGTGTTCCTGTGGTGTTCCTCTCCGGTATCTTCGCACCTGATCTCGCGTCTGGAGGCGGTGACCGATCCCAACATCGACCGCTATTGCGAGGTTCAGGAAGAAATCCGCCAAATTCTTGACGACGAGAATAAGGCGCAAAAGGAGGAAGAGTGATGCTGGTTTTTCAATATATTTTACTTGGTTTTCTGGTTGTCTGCGCGATCTCGGTCAGCTTTTCAAAAAATCTTTTGAATTCGATCCTGATTTTTATGTCGTACAGCCTGATTATGTCAATTATCTGGATTCTTCTGGAATCTCCCGATCTTGCTATCACAGAGGCGGCGGTGGGCGCCGGCGTTACCAGCGTTTTGTTCTTTGCAACCCTCAAGAAAATCCATGCGATGCGGGAGGAGGACAAGGACGATGAGTAAGCAGATCTCGGAAGAAGAATATAAAAAACGCATGTTTGTCCGCTTAAAACAGTGGATCAGCGGGGAAAAAGATCCGTATCTCGGAAATGTGGAGATTGTTCCGCAAAGAGAATATGTGCCGGATCAAAAGCGGGCGGAACGCTACCGGCGGGACCGGGACAGGGTGTTCGCGCGGGCTTACGATACGCAGCATAATCGGTTTTACCGTTTCTTTATGCGCTTTTACAAGGTAGCCGCGCTGCTGTGCTGCCTGGCGCTGGTGACGATTCTTCTGGTGGAGGTTTCCTACCTTCCGCCGATCGGCAGCGACAGCAATCCGAGCAGCAACGAAGTGTCCGCGAAATATATTGAGGACGGGCTGCAGGATACGGGAGCCGTAAATATTGTTACGGGAATGATCCTTGACTATCGTGCGTTTGACACGTTCGGCGAGTCCAATGTGCTTTTTATCGCAACCTGCACGGTGCTGATCCTTTTGCGCAATGATAAGAAAAAAGGAAAGGGAAGCGCCGAGGAAGAGGAAAAGCGCGACAGTTATTACGAGCCGAAGAATGATTCCATTTTGCAGGTGGTTTCCGCCGTTCTGGTTCCGATTATCATTATTTTTGGAATCTATGTGATCCTGAACGGCCATCTGTCTCCGGGCGGCGGTTTTTCGGGCGGCGCGATTATCGGCGCCGGGCTGATCCTTTACCTGAATGCGTTCGGTTTTGAAAAGACGGAGCGTTTCTTTACCGAAAAAACTTATAAATGGATCAGCTTTTGTGCGCTGACGTTTTACTGCCTGGCGAAAAGTTATTCTTTCTATACGGGCGCGCATCACCTGGAAAGCGGGATTCCGCTGGGAACGCCGGGGGCGATCATCAGCAGCGGGCTGATCCTGCCGTTAAATATCTGCGTCGGCATGGTGGTGGCCTGCACGATGTACGCATTTTTTGCACTGTTTCGCAAAGGAGGGTTTTAGAGTATGCTGGGTTCCAATTTGGCGGCGAACTTTGGCGAGGAAATCGCGATGCTGCTGTTCGGCATCGGATTTGCCAATCTGCTGCTGCAGAAAAATCTCATTAAAAAAATTATCGGATTGAATATTATGGATACGGCGGTTTATCTCTTTCTTGCGGAAAAGGGCTACATTACCGGACGCGCGGCGCCGATTGTGGTAGACGGCGTACAGAAGGTGGAGGCGTATATCAATCCCATTCCAAGCGGGCTGGTGCTGACCGGCATTGTGGTTTCCGTCTCGGTATCCGCCCTGATGCTGTCGCTGACCGTGCGGCTGTATCGGCGCTATCACACCCTGGATCTGGATGAAATTTCCTCCAGGCTGAAGAAGGAGGGGCTGTGATGGCGTTTGTACAGAATGTTCCGTTCTTTTCCATTATGATTTCCATGTTTTCCGGAATTGTATCCTCGGTTCTGCCGGGAAAGGCGGCAAAATGGCTGAATACGGCCGCGATTACGGTGATCGGATGTATGTCGGCATGGCTGCTCGGCTATATGCTGCAGGTGGGCGGAAGCTACACCTTTATGATGGGACATTTTCCGGCGCCCTGGGGCAACGAGATCCGCGCCGGCGCGCTGGAAGCGGGGATGGCGCTGGCCTTTTGCGTGATCATGCTTTTGTCCATGCTGGGCGGCAGAAAGAAACTGAATGAGGAAGTAGAGCATAGTAAGCACAACATTTACTATATTCTGACCGATCTGATGCTCAGCTCTTTGCTGGCGCTGATCTATACCAACGACCTTTTTACCGCTTATGTATTTGTGGAAATCAATACCATTTCCGCCTGCGGCCTGATTATGATACGCCAGAACGGAAGAACCATCGAGGCGGCGGTGCGCTATATGATTATGAGCCTTTTGGGTTCCGGCCTGCTCCTGATGGGAATTTGCATGCTGTATGATCTGACCGGGCATCTTTTGATGTCGAACATCAAAGAATCAATTGCGCAGATCATTCAGGCGGGAACCTATCGCGTGCCGTTGATGATTACGATTGATCTGATTACGGTGGGTCTGGCGACCAAGAGCGCGCTGTTTCCGTTTCACTCGTGGCTGCCGGACGCCTACGGCTATTCCACGGTATCGTCGGCTGCGATGCTTTCCAGCCTGGTGTCCAAAGGGTACATTTTTCTCCTGCTGAAAATTTTTTACCGCGTCATCGGATTTGATATTATCTGCAATTCGGGCATCATTAACGTGCTGTTCGTATTCGGACTGCTGGGAATGATTTTCGGATCTGTCAGCGCAATCATGGAAAAGGACGTCCGCAGGATGATCGCCTTCTCCTCAGTGGCGCAGATCGGCTATATTTACATGGGCTTCGGCCTTGGAACGACGGAGGGCGTGGTGGCAAGCGTTTTCCATATTCTGGCGCATGCCGCAACCAAGTCGCTGCTGTTTATTTCGGCAATCGGCCTGACCGATGTATCGGGCGGAAGCCGCAGCTTCTTTGACTTAACCGGCGCTGGTTACCGCAATAAGATCGCCGGCGTGGGCTTTACGGTCGGGTCGCTTTCGATGG
>CANQJX010000083.1 GCA_947624335.1 uncultured Marvinbryantia sp. | reverse complement strand
AACCGCAGAGGCGTCTGGTGGGAGAGATTACCAGCCTCGGACTTGCCGGATGTATGATGTCCGCCACCAACGGGATCGTGCAGATTGCCTGCAACGCCACGTTAAAGGGACACGGCGGCGATCTGTATGTGGGGATTATGACCGTGCTGAATTCTGTGCGCGATGTGGTGGTGCTTCCGATCAACGGGCTTACCTCGGCGTTTCAGCCGGTGCTGGGTTACAATTACGGCGCGAAAGAGTACGGCAGGGTCCGTTCCGGCATCGCGTTTACCACTGTGACGGGCATTCTTTATATGTCGGTGATATGGCTGGTAATCTTTTTGTTTCCCCGGTTTTTTATCGGCATCTTCAGCTCCGACCCGCAGCTGATCGCGCAGGGCGCGCCGGCCATGCACCTGTATTTCTTCGGTTTCTTTATGATGACGTTTCAGTTTGCGGGACAATCCACCTTTACCGGCCTGGGCCTCTCCAGGCAGGCGGTGTTTTTCTCGCTGTTCCGCAAGGTGATCATTGTGGTGCCGCTTACCATTTTGCTGCCGCAAATTGCGCGGCTTGGCGTAAACGGCGTGTTTATCGCGGAGCCGATCTCTAATTTTGTGGGCGGGACCGCCTGCTTTGTGACGATGCTCTTTACCGTGCGAAGGCTGCTTGCGCAAAGCGGAAAAAAGGAATGAAAATTTCTGCGTCCGCGTGTATAATAAAAGAAAAACTGAGGGAGGATGCGGAACATGAAGAAGACATATCGGGAGAAAGCCCTGCGCTGCGCCATTTTGCTGGTGGGGCTTACCATCGCGCATTTCGGCGTCGCGCTCTATCTTCTGGCGGATCTGGGCGCGGATCCGTTTAACGTTCTGGTTCAGGGGATCCTGCGCGCCGTCCGCCCGGTTTTCGGCGCGAAGGTTACCCACGGTAATGTGCATATGGCGGTCAGCCTTTTGATTATTCTGGTTCTCTGGATCGTGGATAAAACGTATATCAGGATCGGAACGGTTCTGTGTATGCTGTGCGGCGGCCCGATCATCGATTTTTTCCAGATGATTTTGGGACCTCTGTTTGCGGCAAAGCATCCGCTCTGGACGGATATCGCGGTGGAAGCGGGCGCCTGCGTGATTCTCGCTTTCGGCATGACGATTGTAATTAAGTCCGAGGCGGGCACCGGGCCGAATGATTTGGTGGCGCTGGTAATCAGCGAAAAGCTGCGCCGCAAATTCAGCGTGGTCCGGATGCTTACGGACGTTACGTTTGTGGCGGTCGGCTTTGCCGCGGGCGGTTCCGTTGGGATCGGAACGCTGATCTGCGCGTTTCTGGTCGGCCCGGTTGCGGGATTTTTCCTGCCGCACAGCGAGCGTTATGTAAAAAGGGCGCTGGAAAAGTTATCTTATGACTGAACCAAAGGGAAAGAATATCCGGAAGCCGGACTGACTTCCGGATATTTTTTATTGCCAAACAAAGTTGGAATTGCAGTCAGGCCCGCAGATAATTACGCATGGACCGCAGGGCGCTTTTTTCCAGGCGGCTCACCTGCGCCTGTGAGATTTCTATTTCTTCCGCCACCTCCATTTGCGTTTTTCCCTCAAAAAAACGCATGTGGATAATTTTCTGTTCCCGTTCGCTTAAGCGCCGTATGGCTTCCTGCAGCGCCAGCGATTCCACCCAGTTTTCCTCTTTGTTTTTTTTATCGCTGATCTGATCCATCACATAGAGCGTATCGCCGCCTTCCGAGTAGACCGGGTCGTAGAGGCTGAGCGGGCTTTGTATCGCGTCCATCGCAAATACAATATCTTCTTTGGAAATCCCGATTTCTTCCGCAATTTCATTGATGGTAGGCTCTTTCAGGTTTTTCTTGATATAGGCTTCCCTCGTATAAAGCGCTTTGTAAGCGGTGTCGCGCAGAGAACGGCTTACGCGGATCGCGTTGTTGTCTCTTAAGTATCGCCTGATCTCCCCAATGATCATCGGCACCGCGTAAGTGGAAAATTTTACCTCCATTTCCGTGTTGAAATTATCAATTGCTTTCATCAGACCGATGCAGCCGATCTGAAACAGATCGTCCGCGTTTTCGTTGCTTGCGGAGAAACGCTTGATTACGCTTAGAACCAGGCGCAGATTGCCTTTGATGTACAGCTCCCTCGCTTCCATGTCGCCCTGCTTGATGCGCCGGAACAATTCGTCCTTTTCTTCGCTGGTGAGAACCGGAAGCTTAGATGTGTTGACTCCGCAGATTTCTACCTTGTTCAGTGCCATCCATACACCCTCCTTCGTCTGTAAAAGATCGTCACGCTAAAATAATTCTCACAATGAAGCGGGTTTATGCGGTTTTGGGAAAAATATAAAAATTATTAGACCTTGACAAATCGCGCGGAATCGCTTCTGTTTCGGCGGTTCTAAAATTTTCATAAACCGGGGCGCAGACGTTGACAGACGTGCGCGGGAAAATTATAATGAAGATACAGGTTTTACCAAAAGAAAGAAAAAGGAGGATTACAGACATGAACAAGAAAAAGATGCTTGCGCTTGGGCTTGCGGCGGCGATGGCGGTATCTCTGCCGGTTATGGCGTCTGCAGAAGAGGGCGGCGTGCCCGGTTATCTGGATGTTACCCTGGGAGAGGATTATACGGATCTGACGGCTACGATCAAATTCCTGCACTGCAGGACGGACCGCGAAGAAGACGGAACCATTGCGGGCCTGATCGCAAAGTTTAATGAAGTATATCCCAATATCACGGTAGAGACCGAGGGCGTTACGGACTATGCCGAGGACGCGCTGCTGCGTCTTTCCACAGGCGACTGGGGCGACATTATGCTGATCCCGGCGATTGATACCAAGGATTTGAGTACATACTTCCAGCCGCTTGGCGATCTGGACGCAATGAGCGAGCAGCTTAACTTTGTAAACGCGTGGTCATACGATAATGTATGCTACGGCATTCCGATGTGGGGCAACGCGCAGGGCGTTGTTTACAACAAAGCGGTGTTTGAGGCGGCGGGCGTTACCGAACTTCCGAAGACGCCGGACGAGTTCCTTGCGGCTCTGCAGGCGATCAAGGACAACACCGACGCGATCCCGCTGTACACCAACTATGCGGCCGGCTGGACCATGGGCGCATGGGACGCTTATATGGGCGTAGTTGCAGAGGGCGACGATACCTTTATGAACCAGAAGTTTGCGCATATGGCGAATCCGTTTGCCGATCACGGCGACGGCACAGGCGCTTACGCGCTGTACAAGATTCTGTATGACGCAGTTGCAAACGGCCTGATCGAAGAAGACTACACCACGACGGACTGGGAAGGCTGCAAGAGCATGATCAACAACGGAGAGATCGGCTGCATGGTACTTGGCTCCTGGGCGTTCACCCAGATGGTAGAAGCGGGCGAGCATGGCGACGACATCGGCTATATGCCGTTCCCGATTACCGTAGACGGCACGCAGTACGCGCTTGCGGGCGGCGATTACAACTACGGCATCAATGTAAACGCATCCGACGAAAACAAGACGGCAGCGATCGTGTTTGTAAAATGGATGATCGAAGAATCCGGCTGGAACCTGATGGAAGGCTGCTACACCACCTCCAAAAACGGACAGAATCCGGATATGTATTCTGCGTTTGACGGCTGCACGATGCTTTCCGACCTTCCCGCCATTCCGGGCGAAGAAGATCTGCTGGGCGAGATCAACGCAGAGTCCGAGCTTTCCTTCAACGCGGGCGGCGACGCAAAGGTACAGAGAATCGTAGAATCCGCGTTTACCGGCGCCGAGACATACGACGACATTATGGCGGACTGGACGGCGGCATGGAACGCCGCGCAGGAGACGCTGGGAATTGAAGTGACGGAATAAAAGACGCGTCTTGACAAAAACAGAAGTCAGGGAGCCGGGAGCGTATCTCCCGGCTCTTTGCGCAGGAATGAACATATGTTGCGGACAGAAATACGAATTAGGGGGTAAAGAAAGTGGCAGGATTTCCAAAAGATTTTGTATGGGGAGGCGCGGCAAGCGCTTACCAGATTGAGGGAGCGGTGAACGAGGACGGGAAAGGCAGGCACATCTGGGATGTCTTTACCAAAGAAGAAGGCAGAGTGTTCGGCGGCCATACGGGCGCGGTTGCCTGCGACCATTATCACCGGTTCCGCGAGGATGTGCGGCTGATGAAAGAAATGGGGCTGAAAGCATATCGCTTTTCCATTGACTGGTCGCGGGTGCTTCCGGAGGGAATCGGGAAGGTAAACGAAAAAGGGATCGCCTTTTACGGGGAACTGATCGACGAACTGCAAAAAGCGGGCATCGAGCCGTATATCACCTTGCATCACTGGGAATACCCGTACGAGCTGTATAAAAAAGGCGGCTGGATGAACGCGGACAGCGCCGAGTGGTTCGGCGAGTATGCCGGGCTGATCGCCGAGCGCTTCAGCGACCGGGTCACAAACTTTTTTACCCTCAACGAACCGCAGTGCTTTATCGGGCTGGGTTATCTGCAGGGAGAGCATGCGCCGGGACTGAGGGCGCCGGTCAGAGATACGTTTCTGATGGCGCACAACGCGCTGCGCGCGCACGGACGCGCCGTGCAGAAAATGCGCGAAAAAGCGAAACGGCCGATCAAAGTGGGCTATGCGCCGACCGGCCCCATGAATTATCCGGCAACCGAAAAACCGGAGGACATCGAGGCGGCAAGAACGGCGTTTTTCGCAATGCCCGAACTTTCCAACTGGACGTGGAACGTGGCGTGGTGGTCCGACCCCGTTCTTCTGGGGAGCTATCCGGAGGAAGGATTGGTCCGCTTCGAGCCGTATCTGCCGCGCATCACGCAGGAAGACATGCGCCTGATCAGCGAACCGATCGATCTGTACGCGCAAAACATCTACAACGGGAACGCGATTTGCATGGGGCCGGACGGAAAACCTCAGATAGCCGCGCGAAAGGAAGGGTTTCCGCATACCGCCTGCGACTGGCCGGTTGTGCCGGAATGTATTTACTGGGGGCCGAAATTTCTGCAGGAACGGTATCACAGACCGCTTTACATTACCGAAAACGGCGTGTCCTGCCGGGACGTGATTTCTCTGGACGGAAAGGTTCACGATCCGGAGCGCATTGATTTCCTGCACCGGTATTTAAGGCAGATCCGGCGGGCAATCGAAGACGGGGTGGATATCCGCGGTTATTTCCTGTGGACGTTTCTGGATAATTTTGAGTGGAACCACGGTTATTCCGAACGGTTTGGCACAGTGTTCGTAGATTTTCAGACGCAGCAGAGGATCCCCAAGGATTCCGCGTACTGGTACCGCGATGTAATCCGCGCAAACGGAGAAAATCTTTAACGCTGCCTGGCGTGGCATTTATCCGCGGGGATTTCTACCAGAATAATATCCTTTCCGATCTGGCAGATGCACCGCCACGGGATAATGATTTCCGAATCATGCCCCCAAAAAGAGGAAAAACGGCTGCCGCCGGGAACGATCAGCGCGTTGATACAGCCGTCGTCCGGGTTAAATTCCACATCGACGACACATCCTAAGGAAGCACAGGTACAGATATTGATGACTTCTTTTTGACGCAACTCACACAGACGCATGGACCTGCCTCCAAAAAAATTCAGTTCTCTCTATTATATGCAATTGACAGCGAGACTTCAATTGAGATATACTCATTTCAGGAGTATATTTAATCGAATAAGGAGGGTGTGCCATGAAATGTCCGTTTTGCAACCAGGATAACACGCGGGTAGTGGATTCCAGACCGGCGGATGACGGGGGGTCGATCCGGCGGCGGAGGCTGTGCGACGTGTGCGGGAAACGCTTTACTACTTATGAAAAGGTAGAGACGATACCGCTGATCGTGATTAAAAAGGATGAGAACAGAGAGCAGTATGACAGAACAAAAATCGAGTCGGGTGTTCTGCGGGCCTGCTATAAGCGTCCCATTTCCGCACAGCAGATCAACGATGCGATTGACCGGATTGAGACAGAAATTTTTAACCGGGAAGAACGCGAGGTACCCAGCAGCGTGATCGGAGAAATCGTCATGGAGCAGTTAAAAGAGTTGGATGCGGTAGCGTATGTGCGGTTTGCGTCGGTATACCGCGAATTTAAAGACGTCAATACATTTATGGACGAGTTAAAGAAATTTTTGAATTGATCAATATGCAGGGCTGCCGCAAAAATTCAGGGTTTGCAGCGGCCCGCTTTCTATCCGGCGGATAAGAAGGAGTAGTCATTGAAAAATCAGATGATCGATTTACTGAATGAAAAATTTACATATGCGCCGGAAAAACTGCATCTGTCCGTCGATCAGATAGAGCAGTCGGTTCCGGAGGGAAAGCATTACCGGGGAACGTTTGCCGTGGGACTGGCTTCCGGGAAACAGATACAGGGGTATCTGTACAGTACCAATGAGCGGGTTCGCTTTTCGCCGGAATATTTTATCGGACGGCGGGAAACGGTTGCCTACGAAATGGATACCTCCGGCCTGCGGGCGGGAGAGCGTATACAGGGCGCTTTTGTGATCTGCGTTGCCGGAGGGGAATACACCCTGCCGTACAGCCTGCAGATTACCGGAAACCCCGCGGAAGAACAAAAGGTGCGGAAGATGTCCCCGGAAGCGTTTACGGCGCTTGCCAAAGAAGACTTTGCCGGGGCGTACGGCCTGTTTGCGTCGGAGCAGTTCCGGGAAATCATAAAGGACTGGGACCCGATGGCCGCGGCGCTCTACGAGGGAATCGCGGGGCAGCCGTTTCGCTTTTACAGCCTGGAACAGTTTTTGGTGGGAATGGGGCAAAAAGAGCCGGTAACGCTTAGCGCGCAGAACAATTACGTTTATCTGAACGCGCCGGGCCAAAATGAGCGCGAGGAGATCCTGCTGACCAAACATACCTGGGGATTCGCGCACATACAGATTTCCTGCGACGCCCCGTTTCTTACAATTGAGCGCCCGGAAGTGACGACGGAAGAATTTGTGGGCAGCACTTACAGCCTGGGCTTTGTGGTGAATACGGAAAAGCTGCATAAGGGACGCAACTTTGCGCGGATCCGGATACGGACGCAGTGCCGCGAACAGATCTGCGCGGTAGAGATACGAAACGCCCCGGCGCTTTCCGCTAAGAAAAAGGAACGGCGCGTCCGGCAGGAAATTGTGCGCCTGTCGGATGCTTATACGGATTATCGCTGCCGGAGGACGCAGACCGGGGAGTGGGCCGGAATTTCGCTCAACTGTCTGGACAACATCAGGCGCGAAGGCTGCGAACATATCTTTTTTGAACTGTACCGCGCCTATATCCTGTTTTTAAGCGGGGATTCCATTGAGGCGCAGGTATGCTTAAGCGAACTGACGCGGCGCAGGGAAGAACTTGTGATCCCGCAGTGGAAAGGCTGCTATCTGTATCTGACCACCTTCAGCAATCCGGACAAAAGTTATGTGGATTATGTAAAAGAAGAAATCCGGGATCTCTTTCTGGCAAACCGGGAAAACTGGCTTTTGCAGTGGCTGATGCTTTATTTGTGCGCGGATACGTTCCGCAAC
>CANQJX010000082.1 GCA_947624335.1 uncultured Marvinbryantia sp. | reverse complement strand
CGGAGGACGGGATGACCGCCGTGGGCGATCTTTTCCTCCAGCACCAGCTTCATCAGTTCCTTTGTGGGCGGGGACATATCCTTGAAGCCCTGCTCAAGGGGAACCACCGTGAAGCCCATAAGAAAATGAAGCAGGATGCAAAGAACCGTCCATACAGCATAGCATCTGGCTATGATTCAGAATGCTGAAGATGTGCTAAAGGATATTTTGAAATGATGCTGCTGCGCGGGGCTGAGGCGAACGGGGCAAAAATCCGATATGTTCCGATGTATTCGACTGGATTTGTTTCCGCGAACGAGCGAAACCGCTGACATCAAAATGGACGTTTCAAGCCATGTCGAGACGGTAGTTCTTCTATCATGTGAAAATAGATGATGTGGCCAAAAGATGAAATTTTTCTTGACATTCCCTTCTTTTTCTTTTATATTAAATTTAGAATTATTCTAATTATAAAAATAAAGGAGAACATATGACCAGAAAAGGTACATTGATCTGGAATATTTTAAAAGAGGCGCAGGTCTCCCGCCGGCATTTGACTGCGGAGGAAGTTTATCAGCAGGCAAAAAAGCGGGATGCGGGCATTGCGATGGCTACGGTGTATAACAACCTGAACGCGCTTGAGGCGCAGGGCAGGATCCGCCGCGTGCGCCAAAGCAGCGGCCCGGACCGCTTTGACGGAAACGTGATTTATCACGATCACATGGTGTGCGAACGCTGCGGGAAAATGACGGACGTTACCTTGCGGGACTTTTCAAAAGAACTGCAAAAGCGCGTCGGTATCGATATCACCGGATACGAACTGAATATCCGTTACATTTGTCCCGAATGCCGCAAAGAGCCAAACGGCGCCTGAAAATACGCGCAGCTTTTATCCGCCCGAACAGGGCGGATGGGAAGTATATAAGATTTTATTTATGAAAAGGGAGGAAAACAAAATGGCAAACAAGTATGCGGGAACAAAGACAGAAAAGAACCTGAGGGAAGCTTTTGCGGGCGAGAGCCAGGCAAGAAACAAGTACACCTACTTTGCCAGCGTTGCGAAGAAAGAGGGCTACGAGCAGATCTGCGCGCTGTTCCAGAAAACGGCGGACAACGAGAAAGAGCATGCAAAGATGTGGTTCAAGGAACTGGCGGAGCTTGGCAATACCACAGAAAACCTTACGGCTGCGGCGGAAGGCGAAAACTACGAGTGGACGGATATGTACAGCACTTTCGCAAAAGAAGCGGAAGAAGAAGGCTTTCCGGAACTGGCGGAGAAATTCCGCATGGTAGCCGCAATCGAAAAAGCGCACGAGGAAAGATACCGCGCGCTGCTTAAGAATATCGAGATGCAGCAGGTATTTGAAAAAGGCGAAATGACAATGTGGGAATGCAGAAACTGCGGCCATCTGGTGATGGGCAAAAAGGCTCCGGAAGTATGTCCGGTCTGCGCGCATCCGCAGAGTTTCTTTGAGGTACATGCCCAAAACTATTGATCCTGCGCGATAGGAGGGAGAATGATGGCAGTTTATAAATGCAGCGTCTGCGGCTATGTGTTTGACGAGGACGCAGAGGGAAAACGCTTCAGCGATATTACGGAATGCCCGCTCTGCCATCAGCCGAAAGAGAAGCTGATTCTGCAGGAAAGCGCGGGAAAAACAAAGACGGATCTTCCTTATGACAGCGCGCTGGCAAGGCGCGATAAGAGCTGCCGTTATATGGCGGAGATTCACGAAATGGCGGTCAGCGGCAAAAGCATTCACGCGGCGATGGGGACGCAGCTTCCCATGCCGGGATGGGACGAGATCCTGCTTTTAGGCGCGCAGTTGAATCCGATGCCGCTTGACGACGAAGACTTTGTATCGACCATGACGGTAATCGGCAAACATGCGAAAAGGCCGATGATTTTAAACAGTCCGGTTTATATTTCCCATATGTCGTTCGGCGCGCTTTCGCGGGAAGTAAAGATTGCGCTTGCCAAAGGAAGCGCATGCGCGGGCACGGCGATGTGCAGCGGAGAGGGCGGCATTTTGCCGCAGGAGCGCGAAAACGCCTACCGTTATATTTTTGAATATATTCCGAATCTTTATAGTGTGACGGATGAAAATTTAAGGCGCGCGGACGCGATAGAGATCAAAATCGGCCAGGGCACAAAGCCGGGGATGGGCGGCCATCTGCCGGGCAGCAAGGTGACGGAAGAAATCGCGGCTGTCCGCGGAAAACCGCAGGGACAGGATGTAAAAAGTCCGTCCAAATTTCCGAATATCCATACGAAAGAAGATTTGCGCGATCTGGTGGATTCTCTGCGCGCGCGTTCTGACGGCAGGCCGGTTGGGATTAAGATTGCCGCAGGCAGGATCGAACGCGATCTGGAATACTGCGTATTTGCCGGAGCAGATTTTGTAACAGTGGACGGCAGAGGCGGCGCGACCGGATCAAGCCCTTTGCTTTTGCGTGAGTCAACGAGCGTACCGACGATTTATGCGCTGCATCGGGCGCGTAAATATCTGGATGCGGTGAAATCCGACATGGAACTGGTTATTACAGGCGGTCTGCGGGTTTCTTCCGATTTCGCCAAAGCGCTGGCAATGGGCGCGGACGCGGTGGCGATTGCCAGTGCGGCGCTGATTGCGGCGGCCTGTCAGCAGTATCGGATCTGCGGAAGCGGCGGCTGTCCGATGGGAATTGCTACGCAGGATGAGAGCCTGCGCAAACGACTGGACATTGAGGCGGCGGCAGCGCGCGTCGGCAATTTTCTTCGCGTATCCAATGAAGAACTTAAAACATACGCGCGGATTACTGGACACAACAACGTGCACGATTTGTCTGTTTCGGATCTGTGTACGATCAATCGGGAAATTTCCGAGTATACTGATATTTTGCACGCATAGAAACAGAGGCAAACATTACAAAAAGCGGCTCCCGGATAGTTTGGGGAGCCGTTTTCCTGTTTGTGAAATATGTTTTGACAACGGGGCGGAATAAAGCTACTATTAGAATAGTGAATGATTTTTCAGAAAGGAAGGAATTTACAATGTCAGAGAACAGAAACTATAAGTTTGAAACAATGCAGCTGCATGTAGGTCAGGAGCAGCCGGATCCGGTGACAGACGCGCGGGCGGTGCCCATTTATCAGACATCCTCTTATGTGTTCCGCAACTGCGATCATGCGGCGGCGCGTTTTGATCTGTCTGATAACGGCAATATTTATGGCCGTCTGACCAATCCGACGCAGGATGTATTTGAAAAAAGGATTGCCGCGCTGGAAGGCGGCGTGGCGGCGCTTGCGGTTGCTTCCGGCGCGGCGGCGGTTACTTATGCGATCCAGAACCTGGCGCAGAAGGGCGACCATATCGTATCCGCAAAGAACATATACGGAGGATCGTTTAACCTGTTTGCGCACACGTTTCCGGAGTACGGCATCGACACCACGTTTGTAGATATTTTTCAATATGAGGAAGTGGAGCGGGCGATTCAGGAAAATACAAAAGCTGTTTTTATCGAGACGCTCGGCAATCCCAATTCCGATGTGGTGGATATTGAAGCGATTGCAAAAATCGCGCATGCGCACAAAATCCCGCTGGTGGTGGACAATACGTTTGCTACGCCGTACCTGGTGCGTCCGTTTGAATACGGCGCGGATATTGTGGTACATTCCGCGACCAAGTTTATCGGCGGGCACGGCACGTCCTTAGGCGGCGTAATTGTGGACGGCGGTAAATTCGACTGGGAGGCTTCGGGCAAATTCCCGGCGCTTACCGAACCGAATCCGAGTTATCACGGCGTCTGCTTTACAAAAGCGGCGGGCGCGGCGGCGTTTGTGACAAAGATTCGTGCTATTCTTCTGCGCGATACGGGCGCGTGCCTTTCTCCGTTCCACGCGTTTTTCTTCCTGCAGGGGCTGGAGACGCTTTCCCTGCGCGTGGAGCGCCATGTGCAGAACGCGCTGAAGGTAGTGGAATATCTGAAAAATCATCCGCAGGTGGAACGCGTGCATCATCCGGCGGCTTCGGACGATGCCAAGCAGCAGGCGCTGTATCGGAAATATTTCCCCAATGGCGGCGGATCCATTTTTACCTTTGAGATTAAAGGCGGCGCGCAGACGGCGAAAGACTTTATCGACCATCTGCAGCTCTTTTCCCTTCTGGCTAATGTGGCGGACGTAAAATCGCTGGTAATTCATCCGGCGACCACCACGCACAGCCAGTGTACGGAGGAAGAACTGCTGGATCAGGGCATCCGTCCCAACACGATCCGGCTGTCCATCGGCACGGAACATATTGACGACATTATTTATGATCTTGACCAGGCGTTTCAGGCGATCCGATAGATCGCTGCCAGAAAGGAGTTTTTATGAAAGTATTATTGATTAACGGAAGCCCGCACCGGAACGGCTGTACGTTTACGGCGCTGAGTGAAGTGGCGAAAACGCTGGAAAATGAGGGCATCGAAACCGAAATCATTCAGGTGGGTTCCCAGAATGTGCGCGGCTGCATCGCCTGCAACAAGTGCGCCCAAAAGGGAAGCTGTGTGTTTGACGATATTGTAAACGAGACGGCGGCCAAATTTGAAGCGTGCGATGGGATCGTACTGGGCTCTCCGGTCTATTACGCATCCGCAAACGGGACGCTGGTATCTTTTGCGGACCGGCTGTTTTACAGCACCGCGTTTGATAAAACAATGAAAGTAGGCGCGGCTGTGGTGTCGGCAAGGCGCGGCGGCTGCTCGGCTACGTTTGAAGAGCTTAATAAATACTTTACCATTTCGGGTATGCCGGTGGCGTCCAGCCAGTATTGGAATCAGGTACACGGCTTTACGCCGCAGGATGTGCAAAAGGATGAAGAAGGCCTGCAGACCATGCGCACTTTAGGCAGAAACATGGCGTTTCTGATCAAGAGTATTGCGCTTGGCAAAGAAAAATACGGGCTGCCCGAAAAAGAGCCGCGCGTATCTACCAACTTTATCCGGTGAAACCCATGAGCGCGATTGTAACATTAAAAAAGGGAGAGGGGCGCGCTTTCAAATCCGGCGGGATGTGGATTTACGACAACGAGGTGGCGGCCGTTCTGGGTGATTTTGAGAACGGCGATATCGTGATTGTGCGGGATTTTGACGGCTACCCTCTGGGCAGGGGTTTTCTTAATATCCATTCAAAAATCCGCGTGCGTATGTTGACGAGGAATGTGGCGCAGGAAATTGACGCGGCGTTTTTGCGCATGCGCGTACAGGCGGCGTGGGATTACCGCAAAAAGACCGTCGATACCGGCTGCTGCCGCCTGATTTTTGGCGAGGCGGACTTCCTTCCCGGCATTGTTGTGGATAAATTTTCGGACGTGCTGGTAGTGGAATCGCTGGCATTGGGGATCGACCGCCTGAAGACGGAAATTATCGGGGCGGTAAAAGAAGTGCTGGCGGCGGACGGCATTGCGATACGCGGCGTCTACGAGCGCAGCGACGCAAAGGTGCGTGAACAGGAAGGAATGGAGCGCACAAAAGGATTTCTCGGACCGGAATTTGATACGAACGTTTTGATTGAAGAAAACGGCGTCAAATATATGGTGGATGTGGTAAACGGACAAAAGACCGGTTTTTTCCTGGACCAGAAATACAACCGCCAGGCGATCCGCAAACTCTGTAAGGGGGCAAAGGTGCTGGACTGCTTTACCCATACCGGCTCGTTTGCCTTAAACGCGGCGCAGGCGGGCGCAAAAAGCGTGCTTGGCGCGGACGCTTCCGAAACCGCGGTGGAGCAGGCGCGCCGAAACGCAGCGCTTAATCATCTGGAAGAACGTGCGGAATTTATCTGCCGCGATGTGTTTGCGCTGTTGCCTGAACTGGAAGAAAAAGGAGAACGGTTCGACGTGGTGATTCTGGATCCGCCCGCGTTTACCAAATCGCGCGCTTCTGTAAAGAACGCGGTCAAAGGGTACCGCGAGATCAATCTGCGCGCCATGAAGCTGGTGCGCGACGGCGGTTTTCTCGCCACCTGTTCCTGCTCGCATTTTATGACGTACGAGTTGTTTACCAAGACGATCCATCAGGCGGCGAAAGACGTACATAAGCGGCTGCGTCAGGCGGAGTTCCGTACGCAGGCGCCCGACCACCCCATCCTTTGGGCGGCGGACGAGTCCTACTATCTGAAATTCTATATTTTTCAGGTATGCGAGGAAAAATGACTTTTTAGAGGAAAAAAAGGACTTAACAAAAGAGGGCAGAATGATTATGAGACTGGATGAACTGCAGATCGGAAAGAGCGCCCGCGTGACGTCGGTGGGCGGAGAGGGCGCTCTGCGCCAGCATTTTCTTGATATGGGAGTAATACCGGGCGCGCAGATCACGCTGGTAAAGTACGCGCCGATGGGCGATCCGATAGAGCTTTTGGTTCAGGGGTACGAACTGACGTTACGCCTCGCGGACGCGAAAAAGATCGGGATTGAAAAACTGCCGGAGGAAAAGGCGGAGAAAACAGAGGAGACGAAGCGCGGGACAAAACGCAAAAAGGTGGAACATCCCGGCCTTGGCGAGGGCGGGCGCTACCATGTAAAAGCAGGAGAAAATCCGCTCCCGGAGGGAACGACGCTTACCTTTGCGCTTGCTGGGAATCAGAATTGCGGAAAGACGACGCTTTTTAACCAGTTAACCGGCGCCAATCAGCACGTCGGAAATTTTCCGGGCGTCACGGTAGACCGCAAAAGCGGCGTAATGAAGGGTTATCCAAATTCAGAGATCACAGATCTACCGGGAATTTACTCGCTTTCGCCATACAGCAGCGAGGAGATTGTCACCCGGCAGTATATTATTGATACGAAACCTACCGGTATTATTAATATTGTAGACGCCACGAATATTGAACGCAACCTGTACCTGACCATGCAGCTTATGGAACTGGATGTGCCGATGGTGCTGGCTTTAAATATGATGGACGAGGTGCGCGGAAACGGCGGATCGATCCGCATCAACGAGATGGAGGAGATCCTGGGTATTCCGGTGGTGCCGATTTCCGCAGCGAAAAATGAAGGCGTGGATGAATTGGTGCGTCATGCCGTTCATGTGGCGCAGTATCAGGAGCGTCCGGGCAGAACGGATTTTTGCAGCCAGGACGCGCACGGCGGCGCGGTACATAGATGCCTGCACGGCATCATGCACTTGATCGAGGACCATGCCGTGGCGGCGGACATCCCGGTACGTTTTGCTGCGACGAAACTGGTGGAAGGAGACGGCCGGATTTTAAATCTTCTGAAGCTTTCTGCAAACGAGGAGGAAATGATCGAACACATTATCTGCCAGATGGAAGAAGAACGCGGCCTGGACCGCGCGGCGGCGATTGCGGATATGCGTTTTGCGTTTATTCAGAAACTGGTGGACGCTGCGGTTGTAAAACCGCAGGAGAGCAGGGAACACGCCAGAAGCCGGAAAATTGACGCGGTCCTTACCGGGAAATATACCGCGATTCCCGCGTTTATCGCCATCATGGGACTGGTATTCTGGCTGACCTTCAACGTGCTCGGCGCCTGGCTGCAGACGCTGATGGAGCTGCTG
>CANQJX010000081.1 GCA_947624335.1 uncultured Marvinbryantia sp. | reverse complement strand
CTTTGGGAAACTCTGTAATATTCGCATTGATTCCGGTTCCAATCACTACATAATGAATGCCGTCCAGTTCCGTACTCATCTCGGTAAGCGTTCCGGAAAGCTTTTTTCCGTTCAGCACCAGATCGTTCGGCCACTTTACCTGCACGGGCAGGCCGACGGTTTTTTCGATCCCCCGCGCGGCGGCAAGCCCGGCCGCCAGGGTGAGCATCGACGCTTTCTCCGGGCGTATCTGCGGGCGCACCACAATGCTCACGGCAATCGTCGTCCCGGCCGCCGTTACCCAGCCCCTGCCGCGGCGGCCTTTGCCACTGCTTTGATGGTCCGCCACTACCAGCGTCCCGTGCGGCGCACCGTCCTCCGCCATTTTTTTTGCATAGGTATTCGTAGAATCCACCGTGCGCAGATAGACCAGTTCTCTTCCCGCCCATTTGGTTTTCATACGGCTTTTTAACTCCGCGCCGGAAACCGTATCGGGATATGTCAGAAGGCGGTAGCCTCTGTTCTGCACCGCCTCTATCTCGTATCCTTCTTCTTTTAACTGGCGGATCCCTTTCCAGATCGCCGCCCGGGTAACGCCAAAGCGCTCGCACAGCTCCTGCCCGGACACATAGCCGTCCTGCCCGCGCAGCGCGCTTAAAATTTTACTCTTCATAATAAAAGGTTATTCTCCCAGTGTAGCAAGCATTACGGCCTTAATCGTATGCATGCGGTTTTCCGCTTCCTGAAATACTCTGGAGCGGTCGCAGCGGAACACTTCGTCGGTCACTTCCATTTCCGTAAGCCCAAAGCGTTCTCCCATCTCTTTCCCGATTTCGGTCTTTAAATCATGAAAGGATGGCAGGCAATGAAGAAAAATAGCGTCCCTGCCGGCATGTTTCATCACGTCCGCCGTCACCCGATACGGCGTCAGATCGCGGATGCGTTCTTCCCATACTGCATCCGGCTCTCCCATGGATACCCATACATCCGTGCAGATCACGTCCGCCCCTTTGACGCCTTCTTCCACGTTTTCCGTCAGCGTAATCGAGGCGCCGGATTCTTTGGCATATGCCTGACATTCCTCCGCCAGTTCCCTGGAAGGAAAATATTTTTCCGGCGCGCAGGCAACAAAATCCATCCCCATTTTCGCACAGGCGATCATATAGGAATTTCCCATGTTGTAGCGCGCGTCGCCCAGGTACGCCAGCTTAATGCCCTTTAATCTTCCAAAGTTTTCCCGGATCGTCAGCAGATCGGCAAGCATCTGCGTGGGATGGTATTCGTTGGTAAGCCCGTTCCAGACCGGAACTCCGGCATACTTTGCCAGTTCCTCCACAATCTCCTGCCCGAACCCGCGGTACTCGATGCCTTCAAACATGCTGCCAAGCACCCTTGCCGTATCCTCAATGCTCTCTTTTTTGCCGATCTGCGAACTTTTGGGATCCAGATAGGTAGTCCCCATGCCCAGATCGTGCGCCGCTACCTCAAAGGAGCAGCGCGTTCTGGTGCTGGTTTTTTCAAAGATCAGGGCGACGTTTTTACCGCGGTGGACGTCCACCGGCACGCCCTGTTTTTTCTTTTGTTTCAAATCTGCCGCCAGATCCAGCAGGCTTTCAATCTCCTGCGGGGTAAAATCCTTCAGCGTCAGAAAATTCCGTCCTTTTAAATTTGTCATGCCGCGCTCCAACAATTACTCGTTTTTTGCTACTTCCACCGCCGCTTTTACCATGCCGGCCATGTTCTGCATATCGGACGGAATAATAATCTTAGTCGCCTGACCTTCCGCCACTTTTGTCATCGCCTCAAAGCTCTTTAAGGCAAGCACGCTCTGGTCCGCGCCCGCTTCTTTGAGGAAGCGGATGCCGTCCGCGTTTGCCTGCTGCACCTTTAAGATCGCCGCCGCCTGGCCTTCCGCCTCGCGGATCATTTTTTCTTTTTGCGCTTCCGCTCTTAAAATTGCGGCCTGCTTTTCTGCTTCCGCGTCCAGAATGATAGATTCTTTCTTACCTTCCGCGATCAGGATGGCGGATTTCTTTTCGCCTTCCGCTACCAGAATGGTCTCGCGGCGTTCGCGTTCCGCTTTCATCTGCTTCTCCATCGCTTCCTGAATCGCCGCCGGCGGAATGATGCTCTTTAACTCTACGCGGTTTACTTTGATGCCCCACGGGTCGGTCGCAAGATCAAGCGCCGCGCGCATCTTGGTGTTGATTACGTCTCTGGATGTAAGCGTTTCGTCCAGTTCCAGCTCGCCGACGATGTTACGCAGAGTGGTCGCCGTTAAGTTTTCAATTGCCATGATCGGATTTTCCACGCCGTAAGCGTACAGCTTCGGGTCTGTGATCTGGAAAAATACAATCGTATCGATCCGCATGGTTACATTATCTTTGGTGATAACCGGCTGCGGCGCAAAATCCACAACCTGCTCCTTCAGCAAAACCTTGCGCGCGATGCGGTCGATAATCGGCACTTTAAAATGAATGCCTACGCCCCATGTCGTCCGGTATCCGCCCAGACGCTCCACTACATAACCGTATGCCTGCGGAACTACTTTTACGCAGGATACAAGAATCAAAAGCACAATAAACACTACCGCTAAAATTAAACCTATACTTGCTCCCATACTACCTGTTCTCCTTTTCCTGTACGATTAATTTTACTCCCTGAATTGCCTTGATTGTTACGGTCTTGCCGGAATCGATCACTTCGCCCTTTTCGGACCGCGCCGTCCATTCCTGCCCCGTTATCTGCACCGTCCCTGTGCTTTGCACATTATCGATTGTTTCGGTAACAACCGCAGTCTGCCCCACAAGTCCGTCCGCATTCGTCCTGACATGTCTGCTGTTGACATAACGCGCCGCAAACGGTCTGGTAAATACCAGCAGCAAAAAGGAAACTGCCAGAAAAACAGCGCATTGGATCCAGATGTTTGCCCCCAGCATATTTGCGACCATACCGGCAAGCGCACCGCCTGCGAACCAGATTGTCGTAAGCCCCATCGTAAAGGCTTCGATCAACATAAGCAGCGCAAATAAAATCAGCCAGTAAACCGGTTCCATACATACACCTCCTTGCATTTCAAAGATCCGATTCCCATGCAGATATTATACACCAAAGTAGGCGGCAGGTAAACAAAAAAATAGAGCTGCCTGCGCAGCTCTATTTTGTAATGTTTAATAGAATTGATGATCTCCCAATTGGATCCCTTTTCCGGTGCCTCCGTTAAAGTACAGAGCGCCGCCGACCGTCCCTTCTCCGTTCATCGCCGCAAGCGCAGCGTCGTAGCAGTCCTGCGGAGCGCTGCCGATCACCTGATCAAGCCATCCCGATCCCGCCGGCGTAAACTGTCCGCTCTCGTAGATTACATCATGGATCGAATTTGCGAAAGAAGAACTGGCCACGCGGTTCATAACCACCTGCCCGACGGCAATCTTTCCTTCCTGGCTCTGGTTGCCCGCTTCACAGTAAATCAGGGCGGCCAGAAGATCCAGGTCGCTGGAAGATACATTTGCCGCGGCTTCTTCCTGCGACACGTCTACATACTCGTCTCCGGTGATGCCATCGTTAAAGTCTTCCGCAAGATCCTCATCCGTAATTTCTTCCACCTCGTTGTCCGCCGTCACGGCCTCGGTCTGCGGCTGCTGCGCATACTCGGTTCCATAAGGATCCCAGGCGTACGCCGCTTCGGTTTCCTGTACCGTATATCCGGTATCATACTGCGCATACGGATCGGCATAGCCGTAATCTGTATATGTTTGCGCATACGCGCCGCTGTAATCGTCATACGTTTCGTCGTATGCTTCCTGCGCTGTTTCTTCGTATGCGTCCGGATCCACTGCCGTATCCAGAACCAGCGTCATCTCTACGTCTTCCGCCGGGACATATCCGATGTCTCCGCTCGCAAGCTGAATCTCTACCCAGTTTTCACTGCTTCCGAGAACCTCAAATCCTTCGCCGGTATTGATCGTGCCGATGATAGAAGAAGTATCTTCCAGATCGGAGAATATTTTTACATCGTCCCATGCCGCAACCGCGCCCGGAACGCCGTACACAGATAAGAGTTCATCCGCTTTTTCTCCAAACGCAAGATAGTCCGTTTTTACATATCCTGAAATACTCCCCGATTTTACCTTGGTCCACTCGTTGTTCATGCTCTCTACCACAACGCCCGCCGCGCTCGGAAGGTATCCGAGCACCTCGCTTGTAGAAGACGCCGCGCCGCGGATCAGCAGCGCATCGGAAACATTTGCCACCGCCATATTCATTCCGCCGCATTTGTCCGAAACAGCCGCCGAAGCCGTAAAGGATGCCGCCGCAGTAAGCGCAAGCGCAGCCGACACAGCGCAGATTATTGGTTTCCTGCTATTTTTCATAAAACTAACAACCTCCTAAAACCGGCAAATTTTTACAGCTTTATAACTGTTTTGCCTTATTTGTTACAAATTTGTTAACTTTATTACATCGTCATTGTATACCAGTTAACTTTTTTTGTCAACCCTTAGATTGTTAAGTTTTTCTGAAGCAGAACCGGCGCGGCCGTTTAAACGGCTGCGCCGGTATTTTCGCTCATTCTCTGCCTGCGTGCCTCAAACATCAGCACGGCCGCCGCAACCGCGGCATTTAACGATTCGGTTTGGCCGGACATGGATATCCGGATGTAAGTATCCGCCATGCCGGCAAGCTCCCCGGACAGTCCTGCGCCCTCGTTTCCGATTAAAAAAGCGCAGCCCGTGCGGTAGTCCGCTTCGGTATATTCGCGCGTCCCTTTTAAATGCGCGGCGTAGGTGCGGATATGCTGTTCCCGCAGCGCCGCCATCACAGGCGCAAAATCGGATACGATGCAAAACGGCATGCGGTAAACGGAGCCCATTGTAGCGCGCACCGTTTTGGGATTGTAAATATCCGCCGTACGCGCGCTCATCACAATGCCCGTCACGCCCGCCGCCTCCGCAGTGCGGAAAATGGTTCCCAGATTTCCCGGATCCTGCAGATCCTCCAGAAGCAGCAGGAACGGCCGCTTTGCCTGAAGCAGTTCCGGAAGTTCATACGCCTTTTGCCGGATTACGCACAAAACGCCCTGCGGCGTCCTGGTGTCGCAGGCCGCCGCAAACGCGCGATCCGATACGATCTCTACGTCTTGACCCGAAAAAAGCGCCTGGTTTTGCTCTTTCCCATAAAAACTTTCCGACACATAGGTTTTTACCAGACGGCCGCGGGGCGCCTCGCGGTACATCCGGACGCCCTCCGCTACAAACAAGCCCTGTTCTTTGCGCGCTTTTGCCTTTGTCTGAAGCTGTATCAAATTTTTGATCTGCGGATTGGACGTACTGTTAATCATACGCTCAGCGCATATGCAGTCTCCCACATATTCTCCGGAAGCTGTTTCTGCATAGCCAGCGCTTCATCGATATCAAAGTCTGTAAAATCGCCGTGCCGGTAGCCTACTACGCGGTTGGTCTTGCCCTGGCACAAAAGATCCGCCGCATAAGCGCCCATCATAGAAGCATACACGCGGTCCTTGCAGGTGGGGCTTCCGCCGCGCTGCATATGTCCGAGAATCGTTGCCCGCGTCTCCACGCCGGTCGCCGCCTCAATGCGGCGCGCCATAGACGTAGAATGCCCGATTCCTTCCGCGTTGATAATGATATGATGCTTTTTCCCGCGTTTGCGGTTGCGCAGGATATTATTGATCAGCTTTTGTTCGTCGTAATCGTATTTTTCAGGTATCAGGATATCCTCCGCCCCGTTGGCGATGCCGCAGTAGAGCGCGATATAGCCCGCGCGCCTGCCCATTACCTCGATGATGCTGCAGCGTTCGTGAGAGGTGGCGGTATCACGCACTTTATCAATGGCGTCCATCGCCGTATTGATGGCGGTGTCAAAACCGATCGTATATTCCGTGCAGGCGATGTCCAGATCGATCGTACCCGGAACCCCGATTGTATTGACGCCGAGCGCCGCCAGCTTCTGCGCGCCCGCGAAAGAACCGTCGCCGCCGATCACCACCAGGCCGTCGATTCCGTGCTTCGCGCAGATCTGCGCGCCCAGCTTCTGCCCTTCTTCCGTGCAGAACTCCGTGCAGCGCGCCGTCCCCAGGATCGTGCCGCCGCGGGAAATAATATTCGATACGTCCCTTGCCGTAAGATCCTGAATTTCTTCGTTTAGCAATCCGCTGTAACCGCGGTAGATTCCTTTTACTTTTTTCCCGTTATAGATGGCTTTTCTGACGACCGCGCGGATAGCGGCATTCATGCCCGACGCGTCCCCGCCGCTTGTCAGTACGCCGATTGTATTGACCTCTTTTGCCATTTTGCGCACCTCCTGTTTTTCTCAGTGTAATGTATTTTGCGCTGCTTTTCAAACGATTTTTATATTTTCCCGCCCAAAGGTTTCGGCAAGTTCTTCGCAGAGCGCTTCGTCGGCGCTGACCGTCCAGTTCTCCGACAATTTTTTGACGGCGCGGGGCGAATGGATGTAAACCGCTACGCGGTCGTTGCCGTCCGATTTGCGCAGAATCGCGTACATCTGCTGTTCCTTTTGCTGATACGTTTCTTTGTCCGGGAACCGGATCCATATCTCCCGCGGAATGCCCTCAAAGCTCTGCACGCTCTCGCAGATCAGTTTGCTCGCTTTTTCGTCCTCGGCGGAAACGCGCCCGGTGATAAATACCTTTTCCTCCTCGTTTAAGAGGCTGCGGTTTTTTTCATAATCGCGCGGAAAAACCACTACCTCGACGCTTCCCACAAGGTCTTCCAGCGTAAGGAACGCCATCGTCTGATTGTTGCGCGTGTACTTGATTTTTTTATAAGTGATCATGCCGCCGACCGTTGCTTTGCTCGCGTCCTTTACCAGCGGAAGCCCGCTCTCCTCGTCCGGCTCAAAATCCGTGGTTACGTTCGTGATATGCTTACGCCAGAGATGTTCGTATTTCTCCAGCGGATGTCCGCTCACATAAAAGCCCAGCACCTCTTTTTCAAAGGCAAGAAGCTGCTCTTTGTCATACTCGCCCACATCCGGGAGCGAAACTTCATAATCCTTCTTTTCTTCTTCGCCCACAAAGTCAAACAGGCTCATCTGCCCGGTAAGCGCGCTCTTCTTTTCCTGATTGACCGCCTCCATCACCTGAATATAGCCCTGCATTTTCTGCCGGCGCGTGCCGCCCAGGCTATCCAGCGCGCCCGACTTGATAAAGCTCTCCAGCGTGCGCTTGTTGATGTCTTTGCTGGACATGCGTTCTATCAGATTGCGCAGAGACGTATACGCGCCGCCGCGGCTGCGCTCTTCCACAAGCGCCGCGATCACCGGCCTGCCGATGCTTTTGATCGCGGAAAGCCCATAGCGGATTTTATTGCCTTCTACGGAAAATCCGCTCTCGCCTTTATTGATATCGGGCGGCAGAATCTCGATCCCCATCTGGCGGCAGGTAATATTGTACGCCGCCACCTTGGGCGGATTGTCGATTACCGACGTCATCAGCGACGCCATAAATTCCAGCGGATAATAATATTTGAGCCATGCCGTCTGATAGGCGACCACCGCGTAGG
>CANQJX010000080.1 GCA_947624335.1 uncultured Marvinbryantia sp. | reverse complement strand
CCAGCTCTCCAAGCTCCTGCAGGGATTCTTGCGTATCGTCCGCTTCCCGCGCGCTTACGCCCACCAGAATCACCCGCTCTTTTAATGCGCCGTCCTCCACATCGATCATACTTTACCTCGTAACCAAAAAATCATACTCCTTCTGCGCCCCGGCGTCGTCCGGGTATTGTTCCAGAAGGCGCGCGGCGGCTCCTTTTGCCGCCTCAAAATCGTGTTTGCGTTCGTAGGCGATCACTTCGTTGTAGAGCAGATCGCATTTTTCGCTGTCGCTGCCCTCCAGCGCAAGCCCCGCCTCCGCCATCGAGACCGCCGCGTCGTAATTTCCGTCCGCCAGTTCGCAAAGCACGATGCCGTTATAGCTTTGCGCATCGTCGCCGTATTCTTCCATATATTGCTGATACATATTACGCGCATGTACGCTGTCGTCCAGTTTCAGGTATACCTGTCCCATCAGGAGCATCGCGTTTTTATGCTTTGCGTCGGCAGGCTTTGCCAGCATCTGCTGCGCCATCGTGTAATCGTTCAGGTAGAAATAGATCGACCCTTTCTGATAATCGTCTTCCATTTCTTCGCCTTCGATGTGCAGCGCTTTCTGCAGATATTCGTCCCCGACGGCGGACAGGTTTTTCTGCTCGTACTGTTTATAGATATTAAAAAACAGTTCATAGTTTTCCGGCGCCAGCAGGGAAGCCGCGTCAAAATCCGCTTTCGCCGCGTCCATCTCCCCAGTCTGCAAAAACGCGACGGCGCGCAGATAATAAGCGTCCGCGTTGTCGCCTAAGGCAAGCGCTTTGCTGCAGGTATCTTTCACCGCGTCAAAATCGCCCAGTTTATAGCTGCATGCCGCCTCATATAAAGCAATGTCCGTTTTGGTCTGCGGCATTTTCTTATCACACAGCCCGTACGCCTGTTCAAACGCGGCAATCGCATTCTCGTAATCGCCCGCGCCCATATAAGAGATTCCCTCGTCCCGCGCAAGTTCCGCTTCCGTCGGCCCGCGGCCGCGGCAGCCGGCCAGCGTCAGGCAAACCGTGATTATTAACAATTGTTTTGAAAAGCGAGCCATACTGTTCCTCCCGCATCAAAAAATGTCTGCACCCCTTTCGGGATGCAGACTTATCATATCATATTTTTCTGTTCTTTCAAAGAATTATTTTCCCGACGCCGCCTGTTCAAACTCTTCCAGTATAGACTGCTCCGGAGCGGGCGTAAGAAGGCTTACCACGATATTAACCGCCAGCGCCACCAGAAACGCGGGAAGCAGTTCGTAAATATTCCACGCGCCGCCCAGAGGACGCACAAGATATTTCCAGACAAAGATCATTGCGCCTCCGGCAACCATACCGGCAAGCGCGCCGTAACGGTTGGAGCGTTTCCAGAACAGGGCGGTAAGCATCGCCGGTCCGAACGAAGCGCCAAAGCCCGCCCACGCAAACGACACAATACCGAATACGGAACTGTTCGGATCGCGCGCGAGGAAAACCGCGATCACGGAAATCGCCAGCAGCGTAACGCGCGCCAAAATCATCGGGCTTTTCTCATTTTTCTTTAACACGCCGCCCAGAAGGTCGGAGGAAACCGCCGAGGACGCGGCCAGCAGCTGGGAGTCCGCCGTGGACATGGTGGAAGCGAGAATACCCGCCAGGATCACGCCCGCAAGCAGCGCCGTCACAATGCCGTGTTTGCTCAAAAGATCGGCGATCTGTACAATGATTGTCTCGGAGTTAGAGCCTTCCAGCACTTCCAGCGCTCCCACCTGACTCATCGTATAGCCGATAATACCGATCAATACGGCAACCGTCATAGAGATAACTACCCAGATGCTCCCTACGCGTCTGGCAAGGGGAATCTTTTTCTCATCCTCAATCGCCATAAAGCGAAGCAGTATATGCGGCATGCCGAAATAGCCCAGACCCCACGCCATCATGGAGAAAATGGTGATCGTGCCGTAAGGCCCTCCCGTCTTTGTAACCGGGTCGTAAGTCTGGGTCAGGGAAAGGTATCCCGGCAGCTTGCCCGCGTTTTCGATTACGTTGCCAAGGCCGCCCGCAACCTGAACGCCAAAAATCAGCACGATCAGCAGGGCAACCGACATAATAATGCTCTGGATAAAGTCTGTGGTGGACGCGGCCAGAAAGCCGCCCAGCATCGTGTATCCTACAATTACAATGGCGCTGATTACCATAGCGGTAAAATACGAAACCCCGAACAGGCTGGAAAACAGCTTGCCGCACGCCGCAAAGCCGGACGCCGTATACGGGATAAAGAAAATCACGATCACAATTGCGCCGATATACAAAAGCAGTTTGCTTTTGTCGTGGTAACGGTTCTTAAAAAACTGCGGCAGGGTAATGGAATTGCCCGCGATCAGCGAATAGCGGCGCAGGCGTTTTGCTACGATCAGCCAGTTTACATATGTGCCGACCGCCAGTCCGATCGCCGTCCATCCGGCGTCCGCAATACCGCTTAAATAAGCGACGCCCGGCAGGCCCATAAGGAGCCAGCTGCTCATATCCGACGCCTCGGCGCTCATCGCCGTCACAAAGGGGCCAAGCTTTCTGCCTCCCAGGTAAAAGTCATCCTCATTCTTATTTTGTTTGGAATAGCGATAGCCGATATAAATTACTATAGCCAGATATGCAACAATCGCAATCGCTATACAGATTTTTGCTGTAGTCATAATCTCTCCTCCTCTTTGATATCTCGGATGATTATAGCACGCCTCTTGCTGCACTTCAAGCAGAACACAGTTTAGACTATATTCTATACTTATATCTTAATTTTGTTTTATATTTATTTTATTTATCATAAATTTTATATAGACTAATAATGGCATTGATTCTATACTAAATTGTATTTTTTTCGGAACACCAAATAAAATACAGAGAAATTCAGATGACACACATTCTCTGTAATGTTATAATATTGCTATATTTCCAACTTACACGCAGATGATCGGAAGGAGAAAGGTAATGTTAAAAGAACTGAAAGCAAAAAGTCTGAAAAAAAATCTGTGGCTGATCCTTATGTTTCTGATAATCGGCCTCGTCTTTGCCGCCATTACGCTGCCAAGCATTCTGACCGTTTTGGGCGGCAGGCAGGATCTGGACAACGTCGATCCGGAGACAATCCACGACCAGATGTATGTGGATTACACGGTTTGCAGCATCCTCGGATGGTACGCCCATACGACCAAAGGCTCCGACGAAGTCAGCAAAGAATATGTTGTTCCCGTCGGGGGCCATTTCTTTATCGGGCTGTACGCGGATAAGAAAAATCTCGACAAATGCGAAACGCTTCAGAACGAATTTGAAATGTATCTGGACGGAGACACAGACGAGCTTAGCAACACTTTTCGCGTAACGGGGACCATCCTGAAGATGGACGACGAAAGCCTGCGTTTTTATAAAGAATATGTGGGCTACGACAATATGTCCGCCAGCGAGCAGGCTTACTTTTTACCTTATTATTTAAAAATCAACTACTACGGCAGCTTTGATCTGTCCAGCCTGATCTTTTTCTTTGTATTTGCCGTTTTCTTTATCGCGCTCGCCCTGTTCTTCCTGATCCGCGTCCTGTCCGGATATTATCAGAAATCAATCCGGCAGTATTGCGCGCGCGGCGAATCCCTTGAGCGCGTGGAGAGTTTTTACCGCGGCAGTACGCCAAAATACGGGCTGCGCATCGGCAACGACTATCTGATCGGGCAGGACGCAAACGGCGTTACCGCGTTTGTCCCGGTTCGGGATCTTATGTGGACGTACACGCATGTCCTGCGCCACAAACTGTATGGCGTGATCACGACCGGAAAAAGCATCGCTCTGCGTTTTTACACAAGAGACGGCAAGTACTGCTCGCATGCGGTTAAGAACGAAGGACAGGCGCAGGAGCTTCTGCAGGAAATTCAGCGGCTGTTCCCGTGGGTGATGACCGGCTATTCTAACGATCTGGAAAAAGCGTTCCGCAAAAACCGGGAAGACTTTGTCCGGGAAATAGACCAGCGTCACAACAACACCACAACATTCTGAGAAAAAATGAACAGCCATATCCGGATTTCCTTCCGAATATGGCTGTTTTTTACGTTACCCGAAAATCCGCCAAAAGCAGCGGCAGCATACGCTGGGAATAGCTGCGCAGGGAATATTCCCCGCCGGAAATGCACCAGTCGTAGAGAATGGCGCGCTCGCAGATCGCATAAAGTTTTACCATCTCGCTGACCGAAATATCCGAACGCAGTTCCTTCTGCTCCTGCCCCTGCTGTATAATCCTGCGCAAAAGCCGGTAATATACGCGGTCGCGGTCCAGCAGCGATTTTTCGCCGCGCGTAACAAGCTGCGAAGACAAAAGCCTCGCCAGCAGATCCAGCGAAATGCTGTTGTCGATCATCGTAAACAATTCGTTGTTCAGATAAAGCAGCTTCTCATAGCTTCCCATGGACGGATCCATTTCTTCCATCAGTTCCTCGTATTTTTCATCAAACAGATACGCCAGCGTATTCAGCAGCGCGTCCTTGCCGCTGAAATAGTGATAAAACGAACCCTTGGACGTATTTGCCGCGCGGATGATTTCGTCCACCGTGGTATTTTCGTACCCCTGTTCATAAAAAAGTTTCCACGCCACGGAAATAATTGTTCCTTTTGTGTTTTTTGCCTGATTTTTACGCATATCCCGTCCTCAAATCTCCATTGCCCGTTTCTTTGCCTTTTTGTCCATATACATCATCGCGTCGCTGCGGCGGATCGTATCGCGGAAATCCCCGTCCCTGCCGCCGTCGAACACGGCGTAGCCGTGCGCCACGCTGAACGGAAATTCCAGGCTTTTTTTGCTCTCTTCCACCAGTTCTTCAAAGCGCCCGATGCAGCGCTCCATATCCAGTTCCCCGCCGGAAAGAAACACAAATTCGTCGCCGCCGATGCGGTAGCATCTGCCTTTCTCCCCAAAGACAGAGAGAATACACTCATAGCAGCGCCGGATGGCCTCGTCGCCCTTATCGTGCCCGTAATTGTCGTTGATCCGTTTCATATTATTCAGGTCGAACAGCACCACGCCCTGTCCTTGCGGCCCGTCCTGCGATTCCTCCAGCCGCTTCAGCGCGTTTTCGTAGGCATTGCGGTTATAGGCCCCGGTAAGCAGATCGGTGTTCGCCAGCTTTTCGTAGTACAGCACCTTTTGTTCTTCCAGCATATTCCGGTAGTACTCTTTGACCTGCATCCAGATAAGCATAACGATAAAAACCATCGTACCGGTGGGCAGGAAAATGGAAATATCGTCAAAAAGGCGGATATAATAGGAAATCATTTCCAGAATCCCAAACGCCATCAGCACATACAGCGGCACGCGGATGCGGCTGCCCATGCTGTCCGTCTCCTCTTTGCCCTCTTTGTGAACCGCCCAGAACGTATAGAGCGCGTTCAGGAGCATCAGGGCATGGATCGTGCGCAGCATTTCAAAAATATCCAAAATTCCCAGAATCTGCAGAGCCGTCTCCGACGCCATCTCAATCAGATACGCCGCGGCAAGAAAGGCAAAGCCTTTTTTATATCTGGAACGGCAGATCGTATAAATAAACAGGTTGAGCGGCACCGGGAACAGGAAAAACAAATGCAGATCCACAAAATACAGCACCCGCCCGTTGGGAATCAGAAACTGCAAAAATCCGCACTGGCGCAGCGACCAGAGGGCAATCGTCAGAGAAAAAAGCCCGATGCACAAAAAGCTTCCCAGCTCGCGCTTTTCTTTGCGCTTTAAGGTGACGAAATGCAAAAACAGGCTGATCAGCCCCACCGCAATAATGATGCAGTTTAAGACAAGCACCGGAAGGAAACCGCGGACCAGAGTGAGAATACAGTCGCCGCGGCTTCCGTAGCGGATCCTTGTCTCGCTTCCATAAAAATGATCGTAAACCGTGGTCAGCCGCACCGTCAGCGTCTTTCCCGCGCTTTTGGCGGGAATCGCCGCAACATGCCAGTAGGTTCCGGGGGATTTCCCCAGCCGGGACGTCTCCATGCCGTAAGTGTAAACCGTCTCGTTATCTACAAAAATCTCTACTTTCTCATGCGTAGATTTAAACAGCAGGCTTTGCGCGCTCTCAAACGCTTCCGGAAGGACGGCGGTATACAAGCGCCGGTTCCCGTCCTCCCGCATTTCCTGCTCCAGCGGCGCTGTGCCGCCAAAATTCAGGCGCGCGTCCGGCTTATGCCCGAGCGCGTACCACGCCAGAAAGAAAATGCCCGCCGCCAAAACTGCGCAAAAACACGTCATAAGTTTTTTCCCGGCATTCATTTGCATTCTCCTTTCCGCCGTTTATCGGTCATGTTTATTTCCATCGTTTTTTCCGCTCTCTTTTTTGTTTTGCCGGATTTATTATAATATAAGCCGTTTAGGGAGTCAATGCGCGTTTCCGGGTCAAAATTTTGCCATGCACGCCGATTTGCTGTTTATTCCGGCAGGCTTGCCCGCACGCACAGCGTCCCGTAACCGATCTGCGCGTTAGGATAAACGCGCAGGCCCGGCAGCGGGCGCGCCCCGCGGATAAAATACGCGCGCACTTTTTCTCCGTATAGATAAGGATCGTTGCCGTTTACGATCCCCCACTGCATCAGCATTGCCGCCGCCCCGGTGACAAACGGCGCGGCAAACGAGGTGCCGGAAACGGTCGTATAGCCTCCGCCCGCCGCCGTTGTCCGGATGCGCACCCCCGGCGCCGCCAGATCGGGCTTTACCGCAAACAGCCCCGGCAAAAGCGGCGGCTGCGGCGGGTCGATCCCTCTGCCCGAAAACGGCGCGTAAGTATACCCCAGGGCGTCGTACGCGCCCACCGCAATCACGTTTCGCGCCGTCGAAGGGATCGTCAGGGTATTTTGGGGATTCGGCTCGTAAAAACGCGTTCCGTTATTGAGCGCTTCCGCCTGCGGCAGCCACATGTCGAACCTTCCGTTTACAACGGTCTGCGGGTTAAGCCGGAATCGCCAGACGCCGCTGTCAATATAGTCCTGAACCGGCAGGAAGTCCAGGTAGATTTCCTGCGAAATGCGATACGGCGCGGGTTCCCCGTAGTAAATCAAAAGCTCCGTATTTCCCATGCGGTAGCGCTGCGCCCCCGCCCTTGCCGGAATCGGGCCGATGCTCTGCCCGTTCGGATGCACCAGCGAAAGTTCAAACGTATCGGCGTAAGACTTCCAGATCTGTACGTTAATGGTAGTCTCATAGGGAGCGATTCCCATTTGGATTTCTTTTTCCTTCCCCGCGGTCAGCACATCGGACGTATGGCCGGCCGCCGCGCCCTCGTTCCCCGTACCCACGCTGATCACCGAACGCCAGCGGTTTGCGGTATCTGCAAGAAAGGTTTCCAGCAGGCCGGTTCCGTTGTGAGGCCCGTATACGTTTCCGAAACTTAAGTTAACCGCGACCGGAAGCCCCCATGCCTGCGCTTTCCGATATACATAATCAAGCGCCTGCATCAGTTCCGTTGTCCTGGGAAAAGAATCGGCTCTGGGCGTTCCCAGCTTGACCACCAGAATCTGCGCCAGCGGCGCCACGCCCCGATCCGGTAGAGCTGGAGATCAGCGCCGAGACA
>CANQJX010000079.1 GCA_947624335.1 uncultured Marvinbryantia sp. | reverse complement strand
GGGAACGGTAACGGAAGCCATCTGCGAAGCGGTTGGGTTCCGGCGCTTTGAGAGGAAGGGGAACCTGATGTGCTTAAACGGGAAGCGCATTGTATTTAAGGGCGTTAACCGACATGAGTTCAGTTCGCGCGCGGGGCGCGTGCCGCAGAACGAGGAAATCATAACGGATGTGGTTACCATGAAACGGAACAATATCAACGCCATCCGCACCAGCCATTATCCAAATGATACGCGGCTTTATAAACTTTGCGACCGTCTGGGCCTTTACCTGATCGACGAAAACAATATGGAGTCGCACGGCTCGTGGGAACCGGTCGAGCGCGGCGCAGGAGAAGCGGATCTTGTTGTTCCGGGCGATCATCCGCAGTGGCGGGAAATGATGCTGGACCGCGTCAATTCCATCTATCAGCGCGACAAAAATCATGCCGCAATCCTGATCTGGTCGTGCGGAAACGAGTCTTTTGGCGGCCTGAATATCAGGCAGATGGCGGATAAGTTCCGCGCATTGGACGATACCAGGCTGGTACATTACGAGGGCGTGTTCCATGACCGCCGCTACAACGAGTCCAGCGACATGGAAAGCCAGATGTATCCGTCCGTGGAAAGTATCCGCGAATTTCTCGCAAAGGACCGCAGCCGGCCGTTTATTTGCTGCGAGTATACGCACGCGATGGGCAATTCCTGCGGCGGTATGCATAAATATACGGATTTGACCGATACGGAACCGCTGTACCAGGGCGGATTTATCTGGGATTATGTAGACCAGTCGATTTCCAAAAAGGACCGTTACGGCGCGGAATTTCAGGCGTACGGGGGCGATTTCGGAGAGCGTCCCACCGACTATAATTTCAGCGGAAACGGAATTGTGTACGGCGCGGATCGCAGTCCTTCCCCGAAGATGCAGGAAGTAAAATTTAATTATCAGAATATCAGCGTCCAGGTGGAAAAAGACAAAGCGCGGATCATCAATAAAAATCTTTTTACCGGCACCGCAGAATTTGACTGCTGCGTAACAGTGGCGCGGGACGGCCATGTGATTGAACAAGCGGCGCTTGCAACAGACGTCGCGCCCCTTTCCCAAGGCGAATACCGTCTGCCCGTGCAGGAACAGACCCTTCCGGGCGAATACGCCGTTACGGTATCGTTTCATTTGAAGGAGGATCGCCTGTGGGCAAAAGCAGGACATGAAGTTGCATTCGGGCAGGGCGTATACCGCATCGAAGCAAAGCGCGATACGGAGCGCAAGCCCCTTCGCGTGGTAAAAGGCTATCTGAATGTCGGCGTTTTGGGGGAACAGTTCGAGGCGCTGTTTTCGTACCTGAACGGCGGGCTGGTCTCTTACCGGTACGCCGGCGTGGAAATGATCGAATCCATTCCCAAACCGAACTTCTGGCGCGCTCCGACCGACAACGACGCGGGGAATCAGATGCCCGCGCGCTATGCGCAGTGGAAGATCGCAAGCCTGTATCTGACGCATCGGGATCCCGTTTCCAACGCATGGGAGGAGCCGCTGGTAGCCGAAGAAGAGGATTCGGTTACCGTAACCTATCTCTATCATATGCCGACTGCTCCGGCGTCTTCCTGTACGGTGACGTACCGCGTGTACGGCGACGGCACGGTGGAGACGACCCTGCGTTACGATCCGGCGGCCGAACTTGGCGATATGCCGGAGTTTGGAATGATGATGAAACTCAACGCCGATTACGACCGGCTTACCTGGTACGGCATGGGGCCGCAGGAGACGTACGCGGACCGCTGCCGCGGAGCAAAGCTTGGCATTTACAGGAACAAAGTAAAAGATAATATGGCGCGCTATCTGGTGCCGCAGGAATGCGGCAACAAGACGGGCGTGCGCTGGGCGAAGGTCTGCGACGGACGGGGGCGCGGCATGTTTTTTGAGGGCGACGCAATGAACTTTTCGGCGCTTCCGTATACGCCGCACGAGCTGGAAAACGCCATGCATCCTTACGAACTGCCGCAGGTTCATTATACGGTTGTGCGCGTATCGAAACAGCAGATGGGGATTGCAGGAGACGATAGCTGGGGCGCGCGGACGCATCCGGAATATCTGATCGACGTCGGCGGGAAACTGGAATTTACCTTCCGTTTCCGCGGAATTTAAAAAACGGGCGGCGCGCGTTTGTTTCTGCAGAATGTATAAAAAACGGCCGGTTTGGGGAAAAACAAGTAAAAAAAGGAGAACCGGCTATGAAATCATTTTCGTATACCATTACCGATCCCGTGGGTATCCACGCGCGCCCGGCGGGGCAGCTTGCAAAAGAGGCAAAAGCGTTTTCTTCGCAGATTACCGTGTCGAAGGGCGAAAAGAGCGCGGAGGCGACAAAATTGATGGGATTGATGAGCCTTGGCGTTAAACAGGGCGATACCGTCGTCGTAACGGCGCAGGGCGCGGATGAGGAGACGGCGGCGGAAAAGATGGAAACATTTTTCCGGGAAAACCTGTAAAGAGCGGCGGGCGAAAGCGGCGGTACGGATCCAAACGGTATTGCCGCAGCCGCCCGCAGCGGCTTACCTAGGAGGATTCTATGTTTGGGAAAAAGAAAAAAGCGGAAAAACAAAGCTATGACCGGGCAAATCAGAAGCCCGTTATCCGCTGCAGCATCTGCACGGGAGAGCAGGTCGCGGGATTTCAGGACATCCATACGGGGAAGTTTGAAGAAGTCATGCTGATCCGCACTTCCGACGATCTTGCGCGCTTCCGGGAGATGTACGGCCTTACGGAAGTGGAAAAGATTTATTAGCAAAACGCGGCGGATGCGCATAAACTGCAGATAGAGACGGTAAAAATCCGGCTTGACAACGCTGCGCGCAGGTTTGTATACTTGAAGTATCAATCAATACATATACCGAGGATAAGAAGCATGCTGGAACTGCTGAATACATTATTGGGCTATATTGTAGAAATCGGAATTTTAATTTTTGAATATATCGGCGTGGGCGTAATTATCTGTACCAGTCTGGTGAGCCTGTACAAATATGTTACGCGAAAGCCCGACACCCGGATTTATCTGGCAAAAGGGCTGGCCATGGGACTGGAATTTAAGCTTGGAAGCGAGATTTTGCGCACCGTTGTCGTCCGCCAGTGGAGCGAGATCGCAATTGTCGCGGGTATTATTGTACTGCGCGCTTTACTGACATTTTTGATACACTGGGAAATTAAGCAAGAAGAAAAGGAAGCGGATTAAGCAATCTGGGATCCCGCGCGGCGGGTATTCCAGATTGTTTTTCGGCGCGAAGCCGGGAAGAAGGACAGGATTATGACACTGAAACAGAAACAGGAAATGATGGCAAACGCTCCGATACCGGGGCTGATCGCGCGGCTGGCAATCCCCACGATTATCAGCATGCTGATCACATCGTTTTACAATATGGCGGATACATATTTTGTGGGACGGATCGGCACCAGCGCCACCGCCGCCGTGGGCGTGGTGTTCCCGCTGATGTCTGTGATTCAGGCGCTGGGCTTTTTCTTCGGACATGGTTCCGGCAATTCGGTTTCGCGAAAGCTTGGCGCGAAGAAATATGAGGAGGCGGAGCATCTTGCCTCCAACGGTTTTTTTCTGGCGCTTTTTTGCGGCGCGGGGATCCTTGTGCTGGGACGGATATTTCTGGAACCGCTTTCGCGTATTTTAGGTTCTACGGACACGATTCTGCCGTACACCAAATCGTATCTTGGGATTATTCTGCTTGGCGCGCCGTATATGACGGCGGCGCTGGTGCTGAATAATCTGCTGCGCTTTCAGGGGAGCGCTTTTTACGGTATGATCGGCATTACCAGCGGCGGGATTCTCAACATGATTTTAGACCCGGTGTTTATTTTCGGGTTTGATATGGGAATTGCGGGCGCGGCGTGGGCGACGATTTTAAGCCAGTTGGTTTCTTTTCTCCTGCTGCTTGCGGGAATCAAAAAGGCAAACTGCATTCCCCTGCGCATCCGCCATCTGCGCTATCTGCGCCAGGTGATCGGGCAGATTTTCGGCGGCGGCTTCCCCTCTCTTTGCAGACAGGGACTTGCCAGCATGGCGACTGTGGCGCTAAACCTCGCGGCGAACCCCTATGGCGACGCGGCGATCGCGGCGATGTCGATTGTGCAGCGCATCATGTTCTTCGCGGGCGCGACCGTGATCGGATTCGGGCAGGGATTTCAGCCCGTCTGCGGCTATAACTATGGGGCGGGAAACATTAAGCGCGTAAAAGACGCCTTTTGGTTTTGCGTAAAACTTTCCACCGGCGTACTTCTGGCGCTGGCGGCAGTCGGTTTTCTGTTTTCCAATTCTCTGATTGCCATTTTCCGTAAGGACGACTTAGACGTAATCCGCATCGGGGCGCTGGCCCTGCGTATGCAGTGCCTGTCCCTGCCGTTTCAGGGATGGATCATTTTAAACAATATGATGTTTCAGACCATCGGGCGCACCGTACCGGCAAGCGTGCTGGCGGCTTCCAGGCAGGGCTTGTTTTTCCTGCCTGCAATCTTGCTTCTGCCGCCCGTTTTGGGAATATTCGGCATCCAGATCGCCCAGGCGGCGGCGGATACGGCGGCGTTTCTCCTGGCGCTGATCCTGAACCGCAAACTGATGCCCAACTTATCATAAGGGGGACCGGCGAAGCCGGTGGAACCTTGTGATGCACGATGCGCCATTGAGCGAAGCGAAATTTGAAACGGCGCATGGTCCCGCAACTTATCATAAGGGGGAGAAAGGAGATACCAATGACAAAAAAACAACTCGCTTTGGAGATTGTAAATCGGCTGAAACAGGAATATCCCATGGCGGAATGTACCTTAGACTACGACGAAGCGTGGAAACTTCTGGTAAGCGTGCGCCTGGCTGCGCAATGTACGGACGCGCGCGTTAACGTGGTGACGGAAGAGCTGTACCGGAAATACCCCACCGCGCAGGCGCTTGCCGATGCGGATGTGGAGGATATCGAGGAGATTGTAAAGCCGTGCGGACTGGGGCACAGCAAAGCGCGCGATATCAGCGCCTGCATGAAGACGCTGCAGGAACAGTACGGCGGCAAGGTTCCGGACGATTTTGACGCGCTCCTGAAACTGCCGGGCGTGGGACGGAAAAGCGCAAATCTGATCATGGGCGACGTATTCGGCAAGCCCGCGATTGTTACGGATACGCACTGTATCCGCCTGGTAAACCGCATGGGCCTGGTGGATCATATCAAGGAACCGAAAAAAGTAGAAATGGCGCTGTGGAAAGTGATCCCCCCGGAGGAGGGAAGCGACTTTTGCCACCGCCTTGTCATGCATGGAAGAGAGGTGTGTACGGCGCGCACCAAACCGCATTGCGGGCGCTGCTGCCTGCAGGACATCTGTAAAAAGGAAGGAATCGAAACATGAAAGAAAACGAAGGAAAATATGCGCTGCTGATCGACGCGGATAACGTCTCGGCAAAATACATTAAGCCTATTTTGGACGAGCTTTCCACCTACGGAAATATCACTTATAAACGTATTTACGGAGACTGGACAAGCACGCACAACGCGAGCTGGAAGGAAGTGCTGCTTCAGAACTCGATCAGCCCAATCCAGCAGTATAGCTATACGCAGGGCAAAAACGCCACGGACTCCGCGATGATCATTGACGCGATGGACATTTTATATACCGGAAATGTGGACGGCTTTTGTCTGGTATCAAGCGACAGCGATTTTACCCGGCTTGCCAGCCGCCTGCGCGAGAGCGGACAGTATGTGATCGGTATGGGCGAGGCGAAAACGCCGATTCCGTTCCGTCAGGCATGCAATAAATTTACAACGCTGGAGCTTCTGCTGGAGGATAATTCGGATAAGGAAGAAAAGAACGCGCCCATAGCGGAGAATGCGTCCGGCGACGCCAAAGAGATCGCGAACGACGTGGTCAGCCGCGAGCAGATCGAAGAGGCGGTAATCAAGATCATCACCGAGAATCAGAATAACGGAAAGGACACCGGACTTGGCGAAGTGGGCAGCCGTCTGGTGAAGCTGTATCCGGATTTTGACGTGCGAAACTACGGTTACAGCATGCTCTATAAATTTCTGGATACCTTCCCCAAGCTGAATGTGACGCGTGAAGGCTCGCAGATGACGGTGGCGCTTTACGAAGATCCCGGACGCAAGGAGCGGCTGGATCAATATATTGTGGAACAGGTACAGGGCAGCGGGAAAAGCGGCATCGGCCTGGGGCCGCTCGGCAATAAGATCCATCTGCAGTTTAAGGATTTTAAGGTGCGCGATTACGGCTATTCCCGCTTAAAAGAATACATCAGCAGCATCCCCTTCATCCGCACCAAAGGCGAGGGCAGACAGCTGCGCGCCGTGTACGAGGACGATAAGAAGGGCAAAAAGAAAAGCCAGTAGGGAAAACAGCGGTAAGAGCCGGATAAGAAAAGTAATTATGCGGGGGAAGAATTGGGAGTATGGGGCGGGCAGGAAACCATCCGGAAAAGAAAAAACAAGGCAACTCTGAAAAGATAAACAGGAACGTTTCCCGGACGGGAAAAGCTGCCGCAAAGGGCATGGAAAACAGCAAAGAACCTCTGTGCCCGATTTACAAAAAATGCGGCGGCTGCCGTTATCAGGGGATGCCTTACAGGAGGCAATTGCACAGCAAACAGCGTCAGACGGAAAAACAGTTGGCCTCATTTGGAAAGGTACAGCCGATCATCGGCATGGAGCGTCCGTATCACTACCGCAATAAGGTACACGCCGCTTTCGGCAGAACAAAAACAGGCGAAATCATTTCCGGCACCTATCAGGAACACAGCCACAAAATCGTGCCGGTGGAAGATTGCCTGATTGAAGACGAAAAATGTCAGGAGATCATACGCAGCATCCGTTCGCTCTTAAAGTCTTTTAAAATTAAGACGTATGATGAGGACAGCGGCCGCGGGCTTTTCCGACATGTTCTGGCGCGCAGGGGATTTGCGAGCGGTCAGATTATGGTAGTGCTGGTGCTTGCGGATCCTGTCTTTCCATCTAAGAATAATTTTGTGGCGGCGCTGCGCAAACGCCATCCCGATATTACCACCATCCTTTTAAACATTAACGATAAAAAGACCGGCATGGTTCTTGGCGAGCGGGAAATTGTGCTTTTCGGACCGGGCTACATCGAAGATACTTTATGCGGACGCACGTTTCGCATTTCGGCAAAGTCTTTTTATCAGGTAAACCCGATACAGACCGAGACGCTCTACCGGACGGCAATTGACTACGCCGGTTTGAGCGGGAAAGAAACCGTATTGGACGCTTACTGCGGAATCGGCACGATTGGGCTGATTGCAGCGGACCGGGCGAAAACTGTGATCGGCGTGGAGCAAAACGGCGACGCCGTGCGCGACGCGCGCGTAAACGCGAAACGCAACCATATCCAAAACGCGCAATTTTATACGGCGGACGCCGGTAAATTTATGACAGGTCTTGCGGAGCAAAAGGTCGGTATCGACGTTGTCTTTCTGGATCCTCCGCGCGCAGGCAGCGACGAGGCATTTTTGTCCGCGCTTGCCAAGCTTGCGCCGAAAAAAGTGGTCTACATTTCCTGCAATCCGGAAACGCTGGCGCGGGATCTGCAGTACCTGACCCGCAAAGGGTACGCGGTGAGGGGGATTCAGCCTGTGGATATGTTCGGGTGGACGGAGCATGTTGAGACGGTTGTTCTCTTGTCCCAACGGAAACCGGATGATGTAATCGAGGTTGAAATAGAGTTAGGTGAGATGGATTT
>CANQJX010000078.1 GCA_947624335.1 uncultured Marvinbryantia sp. | reverse complement strand
ATATAGCCGACTGCGCACAGGGAGATTAGTGCAAGCGCGCACTCGATCAGCATGCCGCCGTAAGCAATCGGACGGGCGTCTGTTTCTTTGTCAAGCTGTTTCGCCGTGGTACCGGAACCAACCAGAGAGTGGAAACCGGAGATCGCGCCGCAGGCGATGGTTACAAACAGCGCCGGGAACAGGCTTCCCAGAGAGCTGCCGGAACCGAACTGCGCGGAATCTACAAAACCGGTGAACGCCGGAATATCCAGCGACGGATGCGCGCCCACGATGCCGACTACGGCGACAATCATCATGCCGTAAAGCAGGAACGAACTTAAGTAGTCGCGCGGCTGCAGTAAAATCCACACCGGTGTAACGGATGCGATCGCAATATAGATGCCGACAATGATCATCCAGGTCTTGCCGCTTAAGTAAAGCGGATGCCAGTTATAACCAATCGCCATGCACGCCACGATCGCGGCTACGCCGATCACGGTGGATACTACCAGGGAAGCGTTTCTTCTGTATACCATCACGCCGAAAACAATCGCGACTAAAATGAACAGAATCGAGATCATAGCGGTGCGTGCGTTTGCCGCGCTTGCCGCAAGGTCTACAGCGCCTGCCTCGTCAAACGTCGCGGTAAAGGTGTTTGCAACGATTGATGCAAACGCCGCAACTACAAGGATCAGCGTCAGATAAGAAAAAATGATAAACAGCTTCTTTGCTCTGCTGCCGATGCTGGTTGCGATTACTTCGCCGATCGACTGTCCTTTGTTTCTTACGGATGCAAACAATGCACCGAAGTCATGTACCGCACCGAAGAAAATACCTCCGATGAGTACCCACAGCATAACCGGAACCCATCCGAATACCGCTGCCTGAATCGGTCCGTTGATCGGACCTGCCCCTGCGATAGAGGAGAAATGATGGCCCATCAGTACAGGAGCTTTTGCCGGAACATAGTCGTTGCCGTCTTCCAGCTCGTGGGCGGGAGTTTCTTTGTTGCCTTCGCCAACGCCCCACTGATCTGCCAGCCATTTGCCGTAGGTTACATAGCCCACAATCAGGACTACAACGCCCACTACTAACAATAATGCTGCATTCATGAATCACACACTCCTTTTCTTTTTTTCTTGTTTCATGAATATATTTTTCATTAATTTCGCGTTTTCCCTGCCGCTGCGGTTGGTCGGGAACGTATCCGCGCCGCGCCGGACAAGGACGGTATGGAAATTCATCCATCCGTACAGCGAAAAATGAAAACTTTTATAAATCCTGCACTTTTTTAAGAGGCGCGCCGCTTCCCCGGTGCAGGCGTCGCAGAGAAATACCGCTGTTATATAAGTATACATATGCTCTTTATTTGGTTCTATCAACGCCATTCCAAGATCATATGCCTTTTTTTCGCAGGCGCGGTAAATTTCTTCGGTAAGCTCCGGAACGGAGAAAATATAGACATGCTCGTTGGAGTTGGCGCTCCAAAGCTCCGCTTTTTTCAAAAGCACATATTTTGCGGAACGCACATGAAAATGGCAGGAAGCGACGAGCGGGAAATCCTGCTCCTCTTTGCGCTCAATATCAAAGTAACCGCTGTATGCTTCCAACAATTTTTCCAGCATTTCCTCGCGGGAGAGATCAGGAACCATAAAAAGTTTCTCCTAAAATACATAAAAAACCCGAATAAAGACCCGGGAAACCGACCACATTGTCTGAATTATAAAATATTTATAAACTAATTATCACTATAGCACAGCTCGACAAAAGATGCAATATGGTTCTTGACAAAGTTATTGCTTTGTGCCATAATCTAGAATCGAAAAATGAATACAAAAAGAGGTGCGGATGATGATGTCAGAAAAGAAGATCAGGCTGAGTCAGATTAAGGATGTAAAAGAGTTTGTATCGGTAGCGGAAAGCTGCGATTTCGATATCGACGTTTTTTATAATCGAATCAGCATCGACGCGAAATCGATCATGGGCGTGTTAAGTCTGGATTTGTCTCAGGTGCTTACCGTAAAATACGGCGGCGAGAACGCGCAGTTTGAAGACGTACTCAATAAGTATTCAGCAGCATAAGACAGCAGAGAAATGCGCCCGTTTCCGGGCGCTTTTTTAGGTGATGTGATATATGGAACGGATCCGGATTTCCGTGCGCGGTTTTGTGGAATTTCTTCTGCGAAGCGGCGATATTGACAACCGGCACACAGGCATGGCGGAGAAGGACGCCATGCAGATCGGCAGCCGTCTGCACCGCAAGATACAGGGGCGGATGGGTGCTTCTTATCGCGCGGAAGTTCCCCTGAAGGCGGAGACGGACTGCGGGGATTATACGGTCTGCATCGAGGGGCGCGCCGACGGGATTTTTACGGAAGAGCAGGAAGTCTGGATTGATGAGATCAAAGGGATTGCCAGAGATGTAGCAAAGCTGGAGGACGCTGTGCCCGTGCATCTTGCGCAGGCAAAATGCTATGCCTGTTTTTATGCCGCGCAGCAGAATCTTGCGCGGATCGGCGTGCAGATGACGTATGTAAATCTGGAAACGGAAGAAACCAGACGCATCCGTCATTTGTTTTTATATACGGAACTGAAAGCGTGGTTCGACGATCTGCTTGAACAGTATAAAAAGTGGGCATCCTTTGAGGTGAAATGGAAAGAAAGCAGGCAGGCGTCGATTGCGGGTACGGTATTCCCCTACCCTTACCGCGACGGGCAGAAAGAGCTTGCCGCCGCCGTTTACCGCACGATCGCGCGGGAGAAGAAAATTTTCATCCAGGCGCCCACGGGCGTGGGAAAGACAATCGCCGCGGTATTTCCAGCCGTCAAGGCCGTAGGCGAGCGCCTGGCGGATAAGATTTTTTACCTGAAGGCAAAAACCATTACCCGCACGGTGGCGCAGGAAGCGTTCGGGCTTTTAAAGGAACAGGGCTTAAAGTATAAAGTGCTGACGCTGACCGCCAAAGAGAAAATCTGTATGTGCGGGCAGCCGCAGTGCAATCCCGACGCCTGCCCCTATGCAAAGGGCCATTTTGACCGCATCAACGACGCGCTGTTTGAATTGCTGACTTGCGATGAGAAAGACAGCTATACGCGCGAAGACCTGACCGCCCACGCAGAAAAATGGCAGGTCTGTCCGTTTGAGTTGTCTTTGGATCTGTCGGAATGGATGGACGCGGTTATCTGCGATTATAATTATGTGTTTGATCCGCAGGCAAAGCTGAAGCGTTTTTTTGCGGACGGAGTAAAGGGCGATTATATTTTTCTGATCGACGAGGCGCATAATCTGGTAGAACGCGGGCGCGAGATGTACAGCGCGGCACTGTATAAAGAAGATTTTCTGAAAATAAAACGGATTTTAACAGGAATCAGCAAAAAAGCCGCCCGTGCCCTTGAACGATGCAATCAGCATCTGCTAGAATGGAAGAGGGAATGTGAATCGTATACCCTGCTTGCGGACGTCAACGCGTTTGCCCTTGCGCTTCTGAATGCGGCGACGCAGATGGAGAACCTGCTGGAAGATGGCGATAGTCCATTAAACCGCAGGGACGCGGCGCTTTTGCCGGATGTATCCGGGGAAGAGGAGGAGCGGCGCAAAGAAATTCTGGATTTTTACTTTCAGGTGCGCAGCTTTCTGGCGATTTATGAGGAAATGGACGAGAGCTACCAGATCTACGCCGAGCAGGAGGCGGACGGGCGCTTTAAACTGAAGTTATACTGTATCGATACGGCGGGAAAGATCGCGCAGTGCCTTGCAAAAGGCCGGGCGGCCGTACTCTTTTCCGCGACGCTGCTGCCGGTGCGCTATTATATGGAGCTTCTGTCCGGCGCGCAGGACGATTACGCGGTCTACGCGCATTCTCCGTTTGACCTGCAAAAGAAAAGGGTGCTTGTGGGAACGGATGTCAGCAGCCGCTATACGCGCAGAAACGAGACGGAATACCGCAAGATCGCGCGCTATATTTATGCCGCGCTATCCGCGCGCGCGGGAAATTACCTGGTGTTCTTCCCTTCCTATAAGATGCTGGAGGAAGTAAAGCTCCTGTTTGAAGAAATGTATGCGGATGTGCGCATAGTTGCGCAGAACGCGCATATGACGGAGCAGCAGCGTGAAGACTTTCTCGCCTGTTTTCTTGCGCCGTCCGGTACGCTGGCAGGATTTTGCGTACTCGGCGGAATATTTGGAGAAGGGATCGACCTAAAACGGGAACAGTTGATCGGAGCGGTCGTTGTGGGAACCGGCCTGCCGCAGATCTGCAACGAACGGGAGATTTTAAAGCAATATTATGACAGGCGCAATATGGACGGCTTTGCTTATGCTTACCGGTATCCGGGCATGAACAAAGTGATGCAGTCCGCGGGGCGCGTGATCCGCACCGACGAAGACTGCGGCGTAATCCTGCTTTTGGACGAACGCTTTGCAAACAGACAGTACCGCGAAATCTTTCCGCGGGAATGGTCGGACTATGAATTTTGCAATCTGGGCAATGTGCAGAAGAAACTGGAAGATTTCTGGAAGCGCTTTGACGCCCGCTGACGGAGGAACCATCAATGAGTTTTATGACCGTAGCAAGCCAGATGCTTTCGCTGTTTTTTATTATGGCGGTCGGATATGCGATGTACAGGGCGCGCGTGATCGACGACGCGGCGACGGTGCGCTATACGCGGCTGGTGCTGAACATTTCGCTGCCGGCGCAGATCATCACTTCGTTTGTGGAAAATGTCGGGGTAGTATCCAACCGCGCGGTGATCGCGGTCTTTTTCCTTACCCTGCTTTCTTACGCAGTGTTTGCGGTGATTGCGGTTCTGTTTGCGGCGCTGGTGCGCGCGCCGAAGGAGGAGCGCGGCACCTATGGTTTTATGATGCTTTTTTCCAACGTCGGATTCATGGGGCTGCCTGTAATCAGCACGATTTTTGGCGAAGAAGCGCTGATTTATGCCGTCATCGTAAACGGCGTGTTTAATATTATGGTTTATTCGGCCGGCATTTTGCTGATCAGCGACGCGAAGCAAGCGTACCGCTTCCGACCGCGGCTGCTGCTGAATCTTCCGCTGATGTCGACGCTGCTCTCGGTGCTTTTATTTTTTGCGGGAGCGAAGCTGCCGGAGACGGTGATGACGTCTCTGCGGTATATGGGCGCGCTGACTACGCCCGTGGCGATGCTGATTCTGGGGGCTTCCATTGCGGCGATGCCGCTAAAGGAATTATTCGGCGACTGGCGTATTTATGTGTTTACCATATTCCGGCTGGCGGTTGTGCCGCTGGCGATGCTGGCGCTGTTCCGGCTGTTTTTGGCCGCGGATTCTGTTGCGGCGGGCGTGCTGGTTGTGCTGGCCGCGATGCCCGTCGCCACCAACACGACGATGCTTGCGATTGAGTATGGCGGAAACCAGAAGCTGGCGTCCAGAGGCATTTTTTTCAGCACCGTGCTTTCTGTCATAACCATTCCGCTGATTGCATTACTTTTATAAGGAGGTAGAGAGATGTTATCCCGGTACAGTGTCAAACGTCCCTATACGGTATTGGTAGGCGTTGTTTTGATTTTGATATTAGGCTATGTGTCGTTCACAAGGATGCAGACGGATCTGCTTCCGGATATGACGCTGCCCTATGCGATTGTTTATACGACTTATCCGGGAGCAAGCCCGGAGGAAGTGGAGACGGTGGTTACGCGTCCCGTGGAACAGTCCATGGCGACCATCAGCAATATCGAAAATATCCGTTCCGTATCTTCGGAGAATGTCTCCACCGTTATTCTGGAGTTTTCGCAGTCCGCCAATATGGACGCGGTAACGATTGAAATGCGGGAAAATCTGGATCAGATTGAGGGTTATTGGGATGACAGCGTAGGAAGTCCCATAATTATGAAACTGAATCCCGATATGCTGCCGGTTATGGTGGCGGCGGTGGAAGCGGACGGCCTCTCCCAGAGCGAACTGACGGATCTGGTGAACAACAGCATTCTGCCGGAGCTGGAGAGCATCGAGGGCGTTGCGAGCGTCAGCGCGACCGGTACGATTGAGGAACAGGTGCAGGTAACCCTGCGTGAAGATAAGATCAAAGAAGTAAACCGTAAGGTGCGCAAAGCGCTGGATAAGCAGTTTGAAGAGGCACAGAGCGAGATGGAGGAAGCGCAGAGCGAACTGGACGAGGGCAAAGAGCAACTGGAAAGCGGGCAGACCCAGCTTGCGGACGGTTCCGCCGCCGCGCAGGGCCAGATCAGCTCCGGATCTTCGCAGATGCTGCAGGGCCAGATTGAGTTAAATAACCGCATGGCGCAGATAGACGCCGCACTGGCGCAGATGAATACTTCCGAACAGGATCTGCTTGCAAAGGAACAGGAATTGATCCGGGGCGAGCAGGCTCTTCTGGCGCTTCCGGGACAGCAGGCGCAGATGGAGACGCAGCTTGCGCAGGTGCAGCAGGGCGTTACGCTTTTGACGCAGGCGCCCGAAACGCTGGAACAGTTGGATACGATTTTAAAGGCGCTGGAAGAAAAAATGGCGCAGGTGCAGCAGGGAGAGTCGGACGCGGCGCAGACCGATACGGGCGCGTCGGGGCAAAGCGAGTCCGCGCCATCGTCCGCGTCCGCGCCGCAGACGAAAGCCGCGCAGAACGGATTGGAAACGCCGCCGGAAAGCGCGCCGCAGCCGGAAACCGCCGCGCAGCCGGAGACCGTACAGACGCAGCCTGCCATACAGCAGCCGGAAACCGCCGCGATGGTAGAAAATACGCAAACGAATACCAAGGCTTCGCCGGAGCAGCAGGAGGATGTTCTCGATACTATTTTTACACAGGAAGAACTGGATGGGCTTTTGAAAGGCGTGGAAGAAGCGACAGAACTGGCGGCGCTTCAGGAAGAATGGATGAAATATCATACCCAGAAGCTGCAGCTTCTGGCACAGTTAAAAGCGCTTGGCGTAGATACCTCAAAAGAAGGGGAAGAACTGGACGCGCAGATCACAGGCGTAAAGACGCAGCTTGAAACGACCGCTTCGCAGCTGCAAAGCGGTATCGCGCAGATGCAGACGACCATCGACGATATGCCGGCGCAGCTTGAAACAATTGCCGCCGGGAAAACGGCGGTAACGCAGGGAAAACAGCAGATCAGCGACGGGCGCAAAGAACTGGAGGCGGCCAGGAAAAAACTGCAGGATGCCTTAAACCGGCTGACCGGAGGGCAGGCGGGCGTATCGCAGGCGTTGGGAGAGCTGAGCCGCACCCAGATTAACGCCACCATTGAGATGGCGGTCGGGAAAGCGGAATTAAACGCCGGACAGAAAGAACTGGACGCGGCGCTGGAACAGATCGAGGCGCAAAAGGACGCCGCTTATGATCAGACAGACGTTACGCAGATGATTACGGCGGAGATGATAAAGGGCATTCTGGCGGCGCAGAACTTTACCATGCCGGCAGGCTATGTGACGGAAGACGGCATTGATTTTCTGGCGCGCGTGGGCGATAAACTGGATGAGACGGAGCAATTGAACGATCTTCTGATCCTGGATCTGCACATGGACGGCCTTGAACCGATCCGGCTGTCCGATGTGGCGGATGTGGCGGTGATCGACGACAGCGATGAAATCTACGCGAAGGTGAACGGCAACGCCGGCGTGATGTTTACGATGCAGAAACAGTCCGGTTATTCCACGGGAGAGGTTTCGGAGCGGATTAAGAAAAAGTTTGCCGATCTGGAAGAAACCGAGTCGGTGCATATCATCAAGCTGATGGATCAGGGCGTTTATATTGACCTGGTTGTGGACTCGGTAA
>CANQJX010000077.1 GCA_947624335.1 uncultured Marvinbryantia sp. | reverse complement strand
TTGTATGAATCTCTTCTAGAATCTTTCAAGGCTGTGTCACTGTTCAGTTATCAAGGTCCGTCTGCCGTATTCATTCGCGACAGCTTTTATATAATATCATCTATTACCCCGGCTGTCAACTACTTTTTCAACTTTTTCAAAGCATTTTTGCATACGGCCAACGGAGAAGGAGGGATTTGAACCCTCGCGCCGCTATTAACGACCTGCACCCTTTCCAGGGGTGTCCCTTCAGCCTCTTGGGTACTTCTCCACGCCTGAATTAAAAGAATTATGAAGTTTTCGCTTCGCGTTTTGAAACACACCGTTTCAAAACGGAGAGGGTGGGATTCGAACCCACGCGCCCTTTCGGACAAACGGTTTTCAAGACCGCCTCGTTATGACCACTTCGATACCTCTCCCTGCCTTACGCTGCATTTCCATTCGAGCCATCGAAATGCAAAAGTTATTCTATCATTATTCCCATACGCTGTCAATAAATTTTTCCGCTAATCCCGCATTAAATTTTCCGCTATTTGCAGATCTTCCGGAGTTGTAATTTTCAGATTTTCATAAGATCCTTCCGTCAGTTTCACCTTCACGTCCGTCATAGTTTCCACCACCATCGCATCGTCCGTCACCTCCAGTTCAGATCCTTTCTCAAGCTCCTGCGTCAGCCGGCTGTACGCGGCGCGTATCAGCGGATAAGAAAATGCCTGCGGCGTCTGTATCTGCCAGAGGCTCGATCGTTTGGGCGTGCCGGCGCAGAAGCCGTCCGCGTCGATCTTCTTGATCGTATCTTTTACCGGCATTCCCGCGGCGCAGGCGCCATAGCGCGTCACATCCCCGTATACGCGCTCCAGAATCTCCTGCGACAAAAACGGCCGCGCCCCGTCGTGGATAAAAAGAAAGTCGCACGCGTCGGCTGCGGCGATACCGTTTCGGACGGAATGATACCGTTCCTCTCCTCCTGGGATAATATGTCTCACTTTCCGGAATTTATACTTTTGCACGATTTCCCGCCGGCAATATTCCAGATCTTCGTTTGACGCAACCAGAATCACCTCGTCGATAAACGGACAGATTTCAAACGCATGCAGGGAATAATAGATGACCGGCTTCCTATTAATAAGAAGATATTGCTTCGCAACCGGACTGTTCATTCGTGTTCCGCGCCCAGCGCCCAGCACGATTGCAGTATTTTTTGTTTTCATTCTAGCGCTCTCCCAGTTTGAGATTGGGGACGGCGTTTAAGTCCAGCCCGCTTCTCGTCCCGTTTTGAAATTCGTAATATGCCGCCGCGCCGATCATCGCCGCGTTATCCGTACACAGAATGGGCGACGGGTAATAAAAGGTTATGCCCCTTTTTGCGCAGGCGCGCTCCATTTGGGTACGCAGGAAAGAATTTGCCGCCACGCCGCCCGCAATTGCCATTTTGTCAAATCCGTACTCTTCCGCCGCCATCATAGCGTGTTCCACCAGTACGTCCACTACCGCTTTCTGAAAAGACGCCGCCACGTCAGCCTGTGAAAACGTCTCGCCTTTCATCCGGCATCCGTTCAGATAATTCAGCACAGCCGATTTTAAACCGCTGAAACTGAAATCATACGGAGCGTCCGCCACATGCGCCCTGGGAAAGACAATCGCGTCCGCGTTCCCTTCTCTGGCAACGCGGTCGATTTTTGGGCCTCCCGGATAGCCCAGCCCGATTGCGCGCGCCACTTTATCAAACGCTTCGCCTGCCGCGTCGTCGCGGGTACGTCCGAGAATCCGGTATTTCCCGTAGTCTTCCATGATCACCAGATGCGTATGCCCGCCGGAGACGACCAGGCAGGGAAACGGCGGTTCCAATTCCCTGTGTTCAATAAAGTTTGCCGAAATATGTCCCTCAATATGATGTACGCCGACCAGCGGGATCTTTCGCGCATAACTGATCGCTTTCGCCTCCGCGACGCCCACCAGCAGCGCGCCGACCAGTCCCGGCCCGTAGGTAACGCCCACCGCGTCTATATCGTCCAGCGTAACGTCCGCCTGCCGCAAGGCTTCCTCGATCACCTGATTGATTTTTTCGATATGCTTGCGCGAGGCGATCTCCGGCACCACGCCGCCATAGATCTTATGCAGCTCAATCTGCGATGATATGACGCTGGACAATATTTCTCTTCCGTTTTTCACTACCGCCGCGGCCGTCTCGTCGCAGGAGCTTTCTATCGCCAGTATCGTAATCCCTTTTTCTCTATCCATGAAGCAACCTCTAATTTTCCTCATACATCAGATCTGCTGTTTTTCCGTCTTTCCCCGGATGCGCATTTGCAAAAATCCTGCGCACGTCCTCCATATATTCCTCCGGCCGTGCCAGGGAGGGGCTGTAATGGGTCAGCCATAATTCTTTGACGTCCGCTTCCTTTGCAAGACGCGCGGCTTCCCGAAACGTCATGTGCTTATATTCGATTGCCTTTTGCTCCTTTTCCGCTTCCCCGTACATTCCTTCGCAGATAAACAGATCGGATCCCGACGCATTTTCCACGATGGATTTTGTCGGTCTGGTGTCGGTGCAGTACGTCACCTTAATTCCCTTACGCGCCGCTCCGAGTACCATATCCGGCGTATATACCGTTTCTCCGTCCCGGATCGTCTCGCCCTTTTGCAGCGGATTCCAGAATTTCAGCGGTATTCCCTGTGATTTTGCGCGTTCCACGTCAAATTTGCCGGCGCGGTCCACTTCCAGGCAGTACCCGTAGCAGGTGACATTATGGTTGACGCGGTACGCCGTAATGCGAAAGCCCTGGAACGCAAACGTTTCGCGCGGATTCTGGATCTCTATAAATTTAAGAGGAAACGGAAGTTCCGGAGCGATCACGCGCAGGGCGTTCACCACGCGTTCCAGCCCCCTCGGCCCGATCAGGGTAAGCTCCTGCGTCCGCTCCGCATTTCCCATGGTCAGCAAAAGGCCGGGCAGTCCGCTGATATGATCTCCGTGATAATGCGTAAAGCAGATCACGTCAATCGGCTTAAAGCTCCAGCCCTTCTTCTTGATCGCGACCTGCGTGCCCTCGCCGCAGTCAATTAAAATGCTGCTTCCCTGATAGCGCGCCATCAGAGAAGTCAGCCAGCGGTACGGCAGCGGCATCATGCCGCCGCAGCCCAGCAAACACACATCTAACATTTTCTACAACAACTCCTTTTGTTCCGTCTGCGTAACGGGAATTTCAAAGAGGCGGATCAGTTTATCGCAGCAATGCTCGCACAGGTCAAATTCCTGCACCGTTCCGTCCTTGCCGGAAAAATAGCCCCATTCCTTTCGCACGGACAGAAAATCTTCCATGAACAGATCCTGCTTTTTCTCTATCTTTTTCCCGCACAAATTGCAGTAAATCTCATTTTCCTTTTTCATCTTTTATCCTCCTATCAGTGCCTGTCAGCTTGTTTCAGGAGAATTATACAGGATAATCCGCCGTAATCCCAGTGGAGATTGCTGTCAGCGTTTCCACATGATTACGGCGTCTTCTATCGGACGTTCATAAAAATTTTTCCGCACGCCGCAGATTTGAAAACCAAGTTTTTGATATAATGCGAGCGCCGCCGCATTGCTTTGGCGCGCTTCCAGCGTAAATGCGGATACGCCGCGCTTTTGTCCCTCTTTGAGAAGTTCCCGCAGCATCGCGCAGGCAATCCCTTTTCTTCTGTATTCCTGTTTCACCGCCACATTGGTAATGCTGCCTTCGTCCAGACAGCACGTCATTCCGCAGTATCCGGCAATCGTTCCGTCAAGGCGCGCGGTCAAATAAACGGTATGTTCCGAGGCAATCGACGCCGCAAATCCGTCCCGCGACCACGGCAGCGAAAAAATAGCCCGCTCTATCTGTGCGATTTCATTTAAATCCCGTTCCTGCGTCTGTGTAATCTCAATCATGCGGTTCTCCGAAAGCTTCTTCTTTTTTCGCGCGTTCGCGCTCCGCCTGCGACACGCGCAGATAGTCCGGCTGATGCTGCGCCGCCGTTTCAAATTTCCCCTGCGCGGCGTAAAGACAGCCAAGCGCCGCCACCGCGCCCGCGCGCTGCCTGTTCAGATGGGCCGGCGCATAGCAATGTCCCACCCCTACTTTTTGCTCCAGCGTTTCGCGGTATACGTTCACGCCGTCTCCTAAAAAAATCACATCCCGTCTGATTTCGTTTACCCGTTTTGCAAGTTCTTCCACGTTCACCGCCGTTTGCAGCATCTGCGTTTTCATTCCGCCATTTTCAAAATAATAGATGCCGGTATATACTTGATTCCTGCGCGCGTCCATAATCGGGCAGACCAGACGGTCCGACCCCCACAGATTATAGGCCAGCGCCTCCAGCGTAGGCACCCCGATCAACGGTTTATCCAATGCCAACCCAAGGCCTTTCGCCGTCGCGGAGCCGATGCGAAGTCCGGTAAACGAACCGGGGCCGGCCGCAACCGCGATCGCGTCAAGGGTGTTTAAGTCCAGTTCCGTCATACGCGCAATCTCGTCCAGCATCGGAAGCAGCGTCTGCGAATGTGTCTTTTTATAATTTACCGTATACTCTGCCAAAAGCTGATCGTCCTGCACAACCGCCGCCGAAGCGACCAGCCCGGAACTGTCAATCCCCAGAATCTTCATCTTTTACCTCAATCTTCCGATAATCAAAGCCCCGGTCCAGGTCTTTTTGTATCGTAATTTTTATTGCATGTTCCGGCATCAGTCCGCCGATCAGCTCCGCCCATTCCACCAGGCATACCCCGTCTCCCAGAAAGTAATCCTCATATCCGACCTCAAACATTTCCTCCGGGTCCGCGATCCGATAGACGTCAAAATGATAAAACGGCAGACGTCCCTCATAGACCTGTACGATGGTAAACGTAGGGCTGTTCACCGGCTCCGTCACGCCAAGCCCTTTGGCCAGCCCTCTGGCAAAAACTGTCTTCCCGGTTCCCAGATCTCCCGAAAGCGCGTAAATCTGTCCCGCCTGCGCCGCCTGTCCGATCCGGTACGCCGCGTCAAATGTTTCTTCTTCACTCCATGTCTCTATTGTCATGCTGTCCCGCCTTACACTCTGATCTTAACCTGCTCCGGCTTCAGATGCGCTTGCATCAGCTTCTTTACCGTCTCTTCCCGGCTGCCCATTCCCTCCTTGGAGAGAATGGAACAATAGCGCTTCCCGGTATAAAGGAGCAGCGCATATTTGGTCTCGCGCACTTTAAGGACGTTCTCCCACGGAACCTTTGCCTCTTCTTCTCCGACGATGCTGGAGACGCCCGTCTCGTCCACCTCATATAGAATCGGATGCTGAAACGCCGGATTGCTTTTGATCTGCTTTGCCGCGTTAAAATACAGCATCACCGGCATGATCAGCAGCACATAGGCGGCAAAGACAAACAGGGCGATCCCGATGGACGCATACCCTCCGCGAAAGCGGAACACGCCAAGTACAAATGCGCAGACGCCAAGCGCGACGCTTAAAAGTCCTGACAGACTGTGATAGGTATGCGTGACCAGAAAATGATACAGGATCTTTTGCGTCATCTTTACTTCAAATTTCGCGTTCATAATTATCTCCTATTGATCCCGAAAAAAACAGTGTGTCTATGGAATTATAGCACACTGTTTTCCCCGTTACAACCTTGTTTTCGATCTGTCTTGCAACGAAATATTACAATTGCTGCCCCTTTAAGAGCGGGCTGATATACTTATAAAGCACCAGCGTAAGCGCAGACACCGCCACGCCCTTTAAAATGTTAAACGGGGCGACGGCAAGCAGCACAAACGTGCCCAGCCCGGTAATCGCCGGATTAACCGCCGTGCCCATTCCCACCAGCGCGTCAATCGGCATTCCAAACGCGCGGCCGTATGCCGGAAGAAGGATATACGCGTTGATAAAGCATCCCGCCACCGTCATAACCGCCGTACCGGCCGCCATTCCGATGATCGCGTTTTTCTTTGTCTTCTTTCTCTTATAAATCACCCCTGCCGGCAGCACAAGCGCGCAGCCGATCACATAATTGGCAATATCCCCGACAAAAGCTGTGTTTGTCCCTTTGATAACCAGCTTCAATAGAATTTTCACCAGTTCGATCAATGCGCCCGATACCGGTCCGAGCGCAAATGTCCCGATCAAAACCGGCACTTCGCTTAAGTCGATCTCGTAAAAACTCGGCGCAAACCACAGCGGGATCTCAAACATCATCAGGATCATCGAGATCGCCCCCAGCATCGCAATCATTACCATCGTCCTTAAATTCCCTTTTTCAGCGCCCTGCGCCGCCGTTTTTGTGTTTCCGTTCATATGCTTTCTCTCCTTTTCGTTTCTTTATGAAAAGAATCTCCGAAAACGCCTGTCCCGTTTCTGACCGTACAAAAAGCCCCGGTTTTTTCAAATCCGGGGCGTACAGCGCAAAAGCACAGGTTCTGTTTATCTTCTCTCATCCAGACTGTACTGTCGGTATTGGAATCTCACCAATTCAGCCGCTTGCGCGGGTCGCGGACTATACCGCCGGTCGGGATTTTCACCCTGCCCCGAAGATTGCTTTTCAGTTGTAATGTATTATAGCGCCGTTCCTTCGAAATTGCAATAGCTTTCCCGTTACCGTTTCATGGTAAGCTGGATGCGCTTGCGGCTGAGATCCACGCTTAATACTTTTACCTCCACAATGTCTCCCACGCTCAATGCTTCCAGCGGGTGCCTGATAAATTTTTGATCCGTGATCTGGGAAATATGGACCAGGCCGTCCTGATGCACGCCGATGTCCACAAACGCGCCGAAATCGACAACGTTGCGCACGGTGCCTTTTAACACCATGCCCGGCTTTAAATCGCTCATTTCCAATACGTCTGTGCGCAGGATTGGTCCCGGCATTTCATTGCGCGGATCGCGCGCCGGTTTTTCCAGTTCTTTTACGATATCGCGAAGCGTAATCTCGCCGACGCCAAGCTCCTCTGCCAGCTTTTTGTAATCTTTGATCTGCCCGGAAAGCCCGGACAGGCGTTTTTTTGCAATGTCTTCGAGCGAATGCCCCAGCTTTTCCAGAAGCTTTTCGGCGGCCCCGTAAGTTTCCGGGTGAACGCCGGTGCCGTCTAACGGATTCTTCGCGTTAAAAATACGCAAAAATCCCGCGCACTGTTCATACGCCTTCGCCCCCAGCTGCCCTACCGCGCGCAGCTGCGCGCGATCCGAAAATCTTCCGTTTTTTTCACGGTATGCCACAATATTTTTCGCGATTGTTTTGCTGATCCCGGAAATATATTCCAGCAGGGAAGCGGAAGCAGTGTTCAAATCTACGCCTACCTTATTTACGCAGTCTTCCACCACGCCCTCTAAGCTTTCTCCCAGCTTTTTCTGGTTCATGTCGTGCTGATACTGCCCTACTCCGATCGATCTGGGATCAATTTTTACCAGCTCCGCCAGCGGATCCTGCGCGCGCCTTGCAATGGACGCCGCGCTTCGCTGTCCGACGTCAAACTGAGGGAATTCCTCCGTCGCCAGCTGACTGGCCGAATAAACAGAAGCGCCCGCCTCATTGGTAATGAGATAATGTACCGTTTGCGGAATCTCCTTAAGCAGTTCCACAATGATCTGCTCGGATTCCCGCGACGCCGTTCCGTTTCCGAGCGAAATCAGCGTAATCTGATATTTGCTGATCAAACGTTTTAACGTGTCCTTGGCCGCGCGGATTTTCTGCTCGTTTGTGGGCGCAGTCGGATAGATAACCGCCGTGTCCAGCACCTTGCCGGTCGGATCCACCACAGCCAGCTTGCAGCCGGTGCGGAAAGCCGGATCCCAGCCGAGTACAAC
>CANQJX010000076.1 GCA_947624335.1 uncultured Marvinbryantia sp. | reverse complement strand
GCCGGGCGCAAGAAAAGTGCTGACCGCCGCGGCGCTTACCTATGTGGCGGCGCTGGCAAGCTCGCTTTTGCAGCTTTTGCGCCTGATTTTACTTGCCAGGGGGAGAGACCGTGACTAAACCGGTAAACACAAGAGAATTGATCGTCGCCATGCTGACGGATATCGTGGAAGAAGGGCAGTACTGCCACATTGTCCTGCGGGATGTTCTTAGCAAATATCAGTATCTGGAAAAGCGGGACCGCGCGTTTATCTCCAGGGTCGTAGAAGGCACGGTGGAAAATATGATCCAGATCGATTATATTATCGAACAGTTTTCGACCGTCCGGGTGGAGGATATGAAGCCGTTTATCCGCAACCTGCTGCGCATGTCGGTCTATCAGATTAAAACGATGGACATGCCTTACGCGATTTGCAACGAGGCGGTGAAGCTGGCGCAGCGCAAGGGATTTTACGCCCTGAAAGGATTTGTCAACGGCGTGCTGCGCGCCATTGCGCGGGGGCTGGATTCCGTGGTTTATCCCGACGCGGCGAAAACGCCGCGCCGTTATCTGTCCGTGCGCTATTCCATGCCGGACTGGATTTTGCAGAAGTGGCTTGCCCTTTATGATTTTCCCGTAGTGGAGCGCATCTGCCGGGGACTCGGACAGGAGAGCCGCACGTTTATCCGCTGCAATTTAAGCCGCGCATCCAAAGAAACGGTGATGGAGAAACTGCGCGAACAGGGAATTTCGGTAAAAGCGGTTCCGTATCTGGATTATGCGCTGGAGATTTCCGGCTATAACTATCTGCAGGCGGTCAATGCTTTTAAAGAAGGGCTGTTTCAGGTGCAGGACGTCAGCTCCATGCTGGCGGTAGAGGCGGCGGATCCCAAATGGGGGGATTACTGCATCGACGTCTGCGCGGCGCCGGGCGGCAAAAGCCTTCATCTGTCGGATAAATTAAACGGCAGCGGATATGTGGAGGCGCGGGATTTGACAGATTATAAGGTATCGCTGATGCAGGAGAACCTGGAACGCACAAAGCGCATTAATATGGCCGCCGTACGCAAAGACGCGACCGTATTTGATCCGAAATCCGTGGGAAAAGCGGACATTCTGCTGGCGGATCTGCCTTGTTCCGGGCTTGGCGTGATCGGCAGAAAGCCGGACATCAAGTATAAAATGACCGAGGAAAAACAGCGGGAACTGATCGCCCTGCAGCGAAAGATCCTCGATACGGTCTGGTCCTATGTAAAGGTGGGAGGCACGCTGATTTACAGTACCTGCACCATCGGAGCGGAGGAGAACCAGTATAATGTAAAATGGCTGCTGGACCATTATCCGTTCCGGCTGGAAACCATCGATCCGTATTTGTGCGAAGAACTGCACAGCCGCACGACGAAGGCGGGGTATCTTCAGCTCCTCCCCGGCGTCCATGAGAGCGACGGATTCTTTTTCGCGCGGTTCAAGAGGATAGGCTGATGGAAAAACAGGACATCCGTTCTCTGGAATGGGAGAAACTAAAACAGGATATACAGTCGCTCGGCGAAAAGCCGTTCCGCGCCGCGCAGATCTACGAATGGCTGCACCAAAAGCTGGCGGATGCGCCGGACGCTATGACCAATATTCCCGCAGCGCTGCGGGAAAAGCTGAAGGAGCGCTACGGGTGGGCAAATCTGCAGATTGTGGATATGCTGGAGTCCGCAGCGGACGGCACGCGCAAATATCTTTTCCGCCTCTGGGACGGCAATGTGATCGAGAGCGTGCTGATGAGCTACCATCACGGGGAATCGGTCTGCATTTCCTCGCAGGTGGGATGCCGGATGGGATGCCGTTTCTGCGCGTCCACAATCGGCGGGCTGACCAGGAATCTTTTGCCGGGCGAAATGCTCTCGCAGGTTTATCAGATTCAGAAGCACAGCGGACGGCGCGTCTCGCATGTAGTGGTGATGGGGACGGGGGAACCGCTGGACAATTACGATTCTCTGCTGACTTTTATCCGTATGCTTACGGACGGGCGCGGCTTACATATCAGCCAGAGAAATATTACGGTCAGCACATGCGGGATCGTGCCGAACATATACCGGCTTGCCGACGAGCGGCTGCAGATCACGCTGGCGCTTTCCCTGCACGCCTGTTCGCAGGAAAAGCGCGAAGAACTGATGCCGGTGGCGCGCCGTTATGAACTGGCGGACGTGCTTGCGGCGTGCCGGACTTATTTTGAAAAAACGGGGCGGCGCATTACGTTTGAATACAGCCTGATCGCAGGCGTGAACGATTCGGAAGAAGACGCCCGGCGTCTGGCGCAATTGCTGCAGGGCTTACACTGCCATGTGAACCTGATTCCGGTCAACCCCGTCCGGGAGCGGGATTACCGTCAGTCCGACGCGCGTGCGATCCGCGCTTTTAAATCCAAACTTGAAAAATACAGAATAAATGCTACAATGAGAAGAGAAATGGGCCGCGACATCGGCGGCGCCTGCGGACAGCTGCGGAAGCGCTATCTGGAGCAGGCTCAGGGAGAGGAAGAGAAACCATGAGATCATACAGTATTACGGATGTCGGCCGCGTCCGCAGCATCAATCAGGATTATGTGTTTGCCTCGGATGCACCGGTAGGTAAACTGCCGAACCTGTTTGTCGTCGCGGACGGTATGGGAGGACACAACGCCGGCGACCGCGCATCAAGTTATGCGGTAGAAGTCTTTTTAAATAATGTACGCAGAGAAAAAGAAAAAAATCCGGTCAAAGTGATCCGCAGATCGATTGAAAAAGCGAACGCAAAAGTGTTTGAGGAGGCCAGGTCCCAGGAAAAATATAAGGGAATGGGCACCACAATGGTGGCGGCGACCGTGGTGGGGGATACGCTGTACGTCGCCAACGTGGGAGACAGCCGCCTCTATCTGATCAAAGACGGGATCCGCCAGATAACAAGGGATCATTCTCTGGTGGAGGAGATAATACGGGCCGGCGGGCTTACGCGGGAAGAAGCAAGGAGCCATCCGGACAAAAATGTTATTACAAGGGCGGTCGGCGTGGAGAAAACGGTGGCAATCGACTTTTTTGACGTGACGGTAAAGCAGGGAGACAAATTGCTGCTGTGTACGGACGGTCTGAGCAATATGCTGACGGATGAACAGATCGGACGGATCATAGAAGGGGAAAGCGATCTGCAGACAGCGGGGGAGCAGTTGGTAGCGGAGGCGAACCGCGGCGGCGGTTACGACAATATCACGGCGCTGTTGGTGAAGGTGCAGACGGATGAGGTGGCGAAATGTTAAAGGAAGGAATGTTTATACAGGGACGCTATGAAGTAGTCGGCAGGATCGGCGCGGGCGGCATGGCGGATGTATATAAGGCGAAAGACCATAAACTGAACCGTTTCGTGGCTGTAAAGGTATTAAAACCGGAATTTCGCAGCGATAAGGTATTTATCACCAAGTTTCGCGCGGAGGCGCAGGCGGCGGCGGGACTTGCGCATCCCAATATTGTAAATATCTATGACGTGGGCGAGGACCACGGCGTAAACTTTATCGTGATGGAACTGGTGGAGGGCATTACGCTCAAAGAGTATATCGCCCGGAAGGGCAGGCTGGCGGTGCGCGAGGCGACCAGCATTGCGATTCAGGTATCGCAGGGGCTGGAGGCGGCGCACAACAGCGGAATCGTCCACCGCGATGTAAAGCCGCAGAATATTATTATTTCTACGGACGGGAAAGTAAAGGTGACCGATTTCGGCATCGCCAGGGCGACCAGCAGCAATACGATCAGCACGGCGGTGATGGGTTCCGTGCATTACAGCTCGCCCGAACAGGCGCGCGGCGGATACAGCGACGCCAAGAGCGATATTTATTCGCTGGGCATTACGATGTATGAAATGCTGACGGGACATGTTCCGTTTGACGGCGATACTACGGTGGCGATTGCGATTAAGCATCTTCAGGAAGAGATGAAGTCTCCGGAAGTCTATGTGCCGAACCTTCCCAGAAGCACCGTGCAGATTATCTATAAATGCACGCAGAAAAGCCCGGATCGGCGTTATGCAAATATGTCGGAGCTGATTTACGACTTAAAGGAGTCGCTGGTTAATCCGGACGGCGACTTTGTCCACATTGTAAACGCGAACAACGCGGGGCAGACGGTGGAAATATCCAAGGAAGAACTGGGCGCGATCAAAGAAGGGTATTTGTCCGCGCGCATCAATACCGGAGAGATCGGGACGGACGAAACGGGCAATACAGGCAATACGGGCGGCGCGTCCGCGCCTGGCCCCGCTTATCCGGGCGCGGGCTACAGCGGCGGACATGAGCAGCAGCCTTACGATCCCTATACTTACGGAAGGGCTTACGGAAAGCGCGGTTATGATTATCAGGAAGAAATGGAGAATAACAGCCCGGCTTTCCAGGAGGACGAGGAGGACGACGGGATTCTCAATCCGAGGCTGGAACGCCTGATGACGGTGGGCAGCATCATCATTGCAATTTTGATTGCGGCAATCTTTCTGGGATTGATCGCAAACGCGCTGGGCATTATCCGCTTCAGCCTGCCTTCTATTTTTGGAAGCAGAAGAACAACCGAAAAGACAACGGAGGTGGAAACGTCCGCGCAGAATCAGACGGACGCCGCGCAGACCCAGTCGCAGGAACAGCAGACGCAGGCGCAGCCGCAGTCGCAGGATGCGCAGAGCGAGCAGGAGACGCAGCCGGCCGTTGTCATTGAGACGGAAGGTACGGAGGAGGATCCGCTTCCGCCGTCCCAGAGAGAACCCGTTGCGGTTCCCAATGTGATTTACCGGGATTTTGAGACGGCGCAGGATCTGTTGATGGAAGCCGGATTCTATGTGCAGCGCCAGGATGACGAAAGCGATGAATTTGACCGGGGAATCGTTATGGATCAGAGCGTTACGGGAACGGCTACGCCGGGAACGACCGTTATTTTGATCGTAAGCACCGGCAGCGCGGACGGATCGGACGGCACATGGATGTGCAACGCGCAGCTTGAAACCGCGCCTTTATACAACGGCGAACTGGCGCGTCTGGAACTGGTGCAGGGAACAACGAGCAAAATGCTGGTGGACGGGCAGGCGATCACATTCCCCTACAACCTGGAAGAAGAAGGCGTCGCGGGAATGAACAGCGGAACGGTAAATCTGTACGCGCTCAATGCGGTGACCGGAAACTACGACCTGATAGCGACTTATGAAGTCCCGTTCGAGCGGGTAGATTGATTCATGCAGGGAAAAATTGTAAAAGGAATCGCCGGGTTCTACTATGTGCAGACGGCCAAATCCGGCGTGTATGAGTGCAGGGCGAAAGGGATTTTCCGAAAAGAGCGCCTGAAACCGCTGGTGGGCGATAACGTGGAGATGACGGCGGTTGACGAGGCGGCGCGGGAAGGCAAGATTGATAAAATCCTGCCCCGTAAAAACGCGCTGATCCGCCCCGCGGTCGCAAACATTGACCAGACGCTCGTCATCTTTGCCGCGGCGAAGCCAAAACCCAATTTAAACCTTCTCGACCGTTTCCTGGTGGCGATGGAGCGGCAGGATGTGCGCTGCGTGATTTGCTTTAATAAACAGGACGCGGCCTCGGAGCGGGAATGTGAAAAGCTGCGCGCGGTTTACGAAAACTGCGGCTGCCGCGTTCTCTTTTCCAGCGCGCTTATGGGACAGGGACTCGACGGGATCCGGGAAATCTTAAAGGGAAAAACAACCGCGCTGGCCGGACCGTCCGGCGTGGGAAAATCTTCTCTTGTCAATCTTCTGGCGCCGGAAGCGCGAATGGAGACGGGAGCGATCAGTGAAAAAATAGAACGCGGAAGGCATACGACGCGCCACGCGGAACTGTTCGCGCTGGACGGGGATACGTTCCTGTGCGACACGCCGGGCTTTAGTTCGCTTGCGGTTTGGGATATGGAAAAAGAGGAACTTAAAGACTGCTTTCCGGAATTTTTGCCGTATCAGGACTGCCGTTTTCCCGGATGCAGCCATACGCACGAACCGGGATGCGCCGTAAAAGAGGCGCTGGAGGCGGGGAAAATCAGCCGCCTGCGTTATGAGCATTATCTGGCGATGTATGAGGAATTAAAATACAAGAAAAAGTATTGAGGGAGGAAACCATGGAACGATTATTGGCGCCGTCCATTTTAGCGGCGGACTTTTCCGTGCTGGGCGAGCAGATCAGACAGGCGGATGAGGCGGGGGCGGATTACATTCACATCGATGTGATGGACGGAATGTTTGTGCCCAGCATTTCTTTCGGAATGCCGCTGATCGCGTCTGTGCGCAGGGAAACCAAAAAGCTGTTTGACGTGCATCTGATGGTGCAGGACCCGGAACGGTATCTGGATGATTTTGCCAAATGCGGCGCGGATTCGATCACCGTCCATGCGGAGGCGTGCCGTCATCTGGACCGCACGCTGCACCAGATCAAAGAGATGGGCTTAAGAACCGGAGTTGCCTTAAATCCGGCAACGCCGCTCTGCGCGCTGGATTATGTGCTGGATAAGACGGATATGATTTTGATTATGACGGTAAATCCCGGCTTTGGCGGGCAGGCGTTTATTGAGAGCAGCCTGGATAAGATCCGGACGCTGCGGGAACGCTTAGACTGCAGCGGCCGCCGGACGGATATCGAAGTGGACGGCGGCATGAACGCAGATACGCTGCCGCGCGTGCTGAAAGCAGGCGCGAACGTCATTGTGGCGGGCAGCGCGGTCTTTCGCGGGGATATCGCAAAGAATGTGCGCGCTTTAAAAGAATTGATGAAATGAGCAAGCGAAAAAGATGAAAACACTGATTATCAGCGGGGGCAATATCGATGTGGATTTTGCCCTTGCTTTTATGGAAAAAGAAAACTATGATTATGTGATTGCGGCGGACCGGGGCCTGGAGTTTTTGCGGCGCGCGGGCAGAACGCCGGATATGGCGGCGGGGGACTTTGATTCCGCCGACGCCGAAAGCCTGCGGTATTTTGAAAAACGGGGCGTGCGGATACGCAGGTTTTTACCGCAGAAGGATTCCACGGATACGGAAATCGCCGTTTTGGCGGCGCTGGAGGAAAAAAGCACGGAGATTACCGTGCTGGGGGCCACGGGAAGCCGCGCGGACCATATTCTGGGAAATATAAAAAATCTGTCGCTGGCTTTAAAAGCAGGCGTGCCCTGCAGTCTGCTGGACGCGCATAACCGCATACGTCTGATCGACGCGCCGCTTACGATCAAACGCAGGGAGCAGTTTGGGGAATACGTTTCGCTGCTCGCGTTCGGGGAGACGGTTGCCAATCTGACGCTGGAAGGGTTTTTCTATCCGCTTCAGGGGTATACTATGACATGCGACGACGCGGTCGGCATAAGCAACCGGATTGTGGAAGAGGAAGGACGGATTTCGTTTTCCGCCGGGAGACTTCTGGTGATCGAGTCCAGGGACTAAAGGACGGGTGTCGTCTGGTGTCGATATATGGCGCACGGAAGTTCTTGCCAGTATGTCGTTTTTTGTGCTAAACTGTTTTATATTTGAAGATTATAAGATTTTTAGAAGAATAAATAGAGGAAGCTGATGAAAATTTTTCCAAATGATGCCTGCTGGTGCGGGAGCCAACAAAAATATAAAAAATGTCATATGGGATTTGATCATATGCTCGCGATGAAGAAAAGTGAGAAATATGAAATACCAACGCGTGATATGATAAAGAATCAGCAGCAGATAGAGGCGATTAGAGAAAGCGCAAAACGCAATATCGAGATTCTTGATTATGTTTCTGAACATATCCAGGAGGGCATGTCAACAGAGGATATAGATCGTCTTGTGGCAGAAAAAACGAAACAACTTGGAGCA
>CANQJX010000075.1 GCA_947624335.1 uncultured Marvinbryantia sp. | reverse complement strand
GATATGGATTTTAAAAAAGCGTTTCCGGCAGTCCTTCTTGGTATCTGCATGGCGACGGTGATTATGACGGTGTTGTCTTATATTATTCCGGGATTGTTTTTTTAGGAAAAGGGCGTATGATGCAAAAAGAAGAAGCGGCGTATACAAGTTTTGCGGATGTCTACGATGTTTTTATGAGCGATATCCCATATGGGCAGTGGCACCGCTATGTGCGGGAACTGCTGCGGGAGCGCGGGATTTGCGACGGGCTGGTATGCGAACTCGGATGCGGGACGGGGATCTTTACCCGTATGCTCGCGGCGGACGGATATGATATGATCGGGGCGGATATTTCGGCGCGGATGCTGGAAATCGCCGTGGAAAAAAGCGCAGGTTCGGACGACGGCATCCTTTATCTTTTGCAGGATATGCGCGAATTTGAACTTTACGGGACCGTACGCGCCGTGGTGTGCGTTTGCGATTCTATGAATTATATGCTGCGGGAAGAGGATCTGAAAAAGGTGTTTTCACTGGTTAATAATTATCTGGATCCGCGGGGCGTATTTCTGTTTGATCTGAAAACGGCGTATTATTTCAGAGAAAAAGTGGGAGACTGCGTGATAACGGAACACCGCGAAGAAGGGAGCCTGATCTGGGAAAATTCCTATTATGAGGAAGAAAAGATCAATCAGTATGACCTGACGCTTTTTATCCGGGAAGAAAACGGGATGTATTCCAAACATCAGGAAACGCATCTGCAGCGTGCGTACGATGCAAAGACAGTAACAAAACTGCTGGAGGAAGCGGGACTGGCGGTGGAAGCGGTTTACGACGCCTGCACAAAGGAGGCACCGCGTCCCGACAGCGAACGGATTTATTTTGTGGCGAGGGAGTGCAGAAAATGTCGGACTATATTGTAAGGGCAACGGCGGCGGACGGAATGATCCGCGCGTTTGCCGCGACGACCAAAGATACGGTGGAAGAAGCGCGCCGGGCGCATGAAACCAGCCCGGTTGCAACGGCGGCGCTCGGACGGCTTTTAACGGCGGGCGCGATGATGGGCAGCATGATGAAAAACGAGCAGGATATGCTCACGCTGCAGATTCAGGCGGGCGGGCCGCTTGCCGGCATTACGGTGACGGCGGATTCTGCCGGAAATGTAAAAGGCTATGTGGGGAATCCCAATGTGATCCTTCCCGCGAACAGCAAAGGAAAGCTGGATGTGGCGGGAGCGGTCGGTCCGGGCTTTCTGACAGTGATCAAGGATCTCGGCTTAAAAGAACCCTATTCCGGACAGACCATGCTGCAGACCGGCGAGATCGCGGAGGATCTGACCTATTATTTCGCTACTTCCGAACAGGTGCCGTCCGCCGTTGGGCTGGGCGTATTGATGAATAAAGAAAATACCGTGCGCGCGGCGGGAGGCTTTCTGATACAATTAATGCCGTTTGCGTCGGAGGACGTTATCCGGATTCTGGAAAAACAGATCGCAGAGATTTCCTCGGTTACGGCGCTTCTGGACGCGGGGAAGCGTCCGGAAGATATTCTGGAGCAGATTCTGGGGGAAACGGGCCTTACGATTACCGATACCGTGCCCGCGCGCTTTTTCTGCAACTGTTCCAAAGAACGGGTGGAAAAGGCGGTGATCAGCATAGGAAGAAAAGAGCTGCAATCCATGATCGACGAAGGGAAACCGATTGAAGTGAACTGCCATTTCTGCAACAGCCATTATACTTTTACGGTAGAGGAATTAAAGGAGCTGCTGAAACGGAGCGGGAGGGACTGCGTATGAGACACGGATTTGTAAAAGCGGCGGCTGTCACCGGGGATTTAAAAGTGGCGGACTGCATTTATAACACGGCGCAGATCTGCGCGTGCATACGCGAGGCCGCCGGCGCCGGCGCAAAATTGATTGTATTTCCCGAACTTTGCATTACCGGTTATACCTGCGGGGATCTTTTCTGGCAGGAGCGGCTGCTTACAAGCGCAAAACAGGAACTGCATCAGATTCTGTTTACTTCCCGCGAGGCGGACGCGCTGATTTTTGTGGGGCTTCCGTGGGAAAAAGACAACAAACTTTACAATGTGGCGGCGGTAATGAGCAGAGGACGTCTTCTGGGGCTGGTTCCCAAACATTTTCTTCCCAATTACGGAGAATTTTATGAAATGCGCCATTTTGAACCCGGAGAGCGCAAAGTGGAATGGGTCGAGTTTGAAGGGACGCCGGTGCCGTTTGGCATGAATCTTCTGTTTTGCTGCAAAGAAATGGAAGGACTGACAGTGGCGGCGGAGATCTGCGAGGATCTGTGGGCGCCGAATCCGCCCGGAACGGAACATGCCATGGCGGGCGCCACCGTGCTTGTCAATCTGTCGGCGAGCAATGAAAGCATCGGAAAAAGCAATTACCGGGAACTGCTGGTTAAGAGTCAGTCTGCGCGGCTGGTGTGCGGGTATATTTATGCCGGCGCGGGAGACGGAGAATCCACTACGGATCTGGTATTCTCCGGACATAATCTGATTGCGGAGAACGGCGTTCTCCTGGAACAGTCGCCCCGCTTTACAAACGGGATTCTTTACAGCGAAATCGACATTCACAGACTGCGCGCGGAGCGCAGAAGACTGACGACTTTCCACAGTATCCGAAAGGACGGCTATGAAAAAATTCCGTTTCACCTGGAACCGGAGGAAACGAGCCTGACCAGATCCTTTTCGCCGACGCCGTTTGTGCCGGCGGGAAAAGACGAGATGGCGAAACGGTGCGATGAAATTTTAAAAATTCAGGCGCTGGGTCTGAAAAAACGCCTGCAGCATACAGGCTGCCGGTCGATTGTGATAGGAATTTCGGGCGGGCTGGATTCCACGCTGGCGCTGCTGGTATCGGTGATGGCGGCGGATATGCTCGGCACGGAGCGAAAATCTGTGCTGTGTGTGACGATGCCCGGATTCGGCACTACGGACCGCACTTATGCAAACGCCTGCGAACTGGCAAAAAAGCTGGGCGCAGAGCTGCGCACAATCCGCATTGAGGAAGCTGTGCGGGTACATTTTCGCGATATCGGACAGGACAGCCGGATACACGACGTTACTTACGAGAACAGCCAGGCGCGCGAGCGGACGCAGATTCTGATGGATCTGGCCAATCAGACAGGCGGGCTGGTGGTCGGCACCGGCGATCTGTCGGAGCTGGCGCTTGGCTGGGCAACCTATAACGGCGACCACATGTCCATGTATGCGGTAAACGCTTCGATTCCGAAAACGCTGGTTCGCCATCTGGTGCGTTACTACGCGGATACCTGCGCGGACCGGACGCTGGCGAAAGTGCTTGCCGATATTCTGGATACGCCGGTCAGCCCGGAACTTCTGCCGCCCAAAGACGGCACGATCTCTCAGCGGACAGAAGACCTGGTGGGACCTTACGAACTGCACGACTTTTTCTTATATCATATGCTGCGGCTCGGCGAGGAACCTTCCAAGGTTTACCGCCTTGCCGTGCGGGCGTTTTCGGATTACGGCGCGCAGACGATACTCGATTGGATGAAGGTGTTTTACCGGCGCTTTTTTGCCCAGCAGTTTAAGCGTTCCTGCCTTCCGGACGGGCCGAAAGTGGGAAGCGTGGCCGTTTCTCCGCGCGGCGACCTGCGAATGCCGAGCGACGCGTGCGTAAAAATCTGGATGCTGGAGCTGGAACAGCTAACGCCTTGCTGATTCCAGCGTAGTTTCGATGGCCCGCAGAAGCATCTGCGAGGTATATTGGCTGTTCGCCTCATAATAGACGTCCTTTGTGGACTGTTTTTCGCAGATCTGAGCGGCGAGATTTTCCAGCGCCGGCTCCATCAGCGGAAACATGGCGGCGGCCGATTCGCTTAAGTTTACGAACGAGATGCTGTTAATGTGGTCCGCGTCTACCCGCACCTGAAGATCCATTACATTGTTGTTCAGGATGACGGGCGTGGTGTAGATGCCCGGCACATAGACCGCGTTTGCAAAAGTCTGCGAAACGCTGTCCCTGCCGGTGCGGAACATCAGGAAAAGCAGTATCAGGAAGACTACCGCAAGGGCGGCAAAAATGGCGGTGTAGATCAATTCCCGCTTTTTCATAATAAGAATTTTTGTTTTAGAGCTCATACGTCGTTCCTCTGGTATGTATTTTGTACATTCTATGCGGGGAGCGGACGATATTGAACATAAAATTATATTTTAACAGGAGGAGAGAAAATGAGTTATGTCATTGCAACAGATACGACAACGGATCTGCCGGAGGAATATTATCGCGCGCACGATCTTCTGGTACTCCCGCTTTCTTACATTCTTGAGGGCGAAACTTACTATCGCGGAGGAAAAGAACTGCCCGCGGAAGAGTTTTACGCAAAGATGCGCGGCGGTTCCATGCCGACCACTTCCCAGATTAACCCGCAGGGCGCGCGCGCGGCTTTTGAGCCGGTTTTAAAAGAGGGAAACGATATTCTCTACATCGGATTCTCCGGGGGCTTAAGCGGAAGCTGCAACAGCGCGCGGATTGCGGCGGAGGAACTGATGGAAGAATATCCGCAGCGCAGGATCATCGTGATCGATTCGCTTTGCGCGTCCTTAGGGGAAGGGCTGCTGGTTCACAAGGCCGTTTGCCGGAAAGAAAACGGCGCCGAAATGGAAGAGGTGGCCGCGTGGTGCGAGGAAAATAAACTGCATGTGGTACACAGCTTTACCGTGGACGACCTGTTCCATCTGCACCGCGGGGGAAGGGTCTCCAAGGTGGCGGCGGTAGTGGGCACCATGATCAGCTTAAAGCCTATTCTGCATGTGAACGACGAGGGCAAACTGATCCCGCTTTCCAATGTGCGCAAGCGGAAAAAATCTCTGGAGACGCTGGTAGATACGATGGAGCAGAAACAGGGCAGCTTTGCCGGACAAAATGACATTGTCTTTATCAGCCACGGAGACTGTGCAAAAGATGCGGAATATGTGAAAAAGCTGGTAGAAGAACGCTTTGGGATCCGGGCGTTTCTGATCAATACGATCGGCCCGGTAATCGGCACCCATTCCGGCCCCGGCACGGTGGCGCTGTTCTTTATGGGCGACGTGCGCTGAGAGAAAAAGCGAATAAAAATAACTCCTTTGGGGACACTAAGCAATTATATCCCAAAGGAGTTTTTTTATGAAAGAGATCATCTCAGAGAGCTTATCGGAAAACATGCAATATTTCCATCAAAAGCTTCAGGTTGGGGAAAACTTTGACATTATTTACCGCACGCCTGCATTTACTTTATCGACGGCTTTATCAAAGACGACATCATGGAAAAACTGCTGGAGTTCTTTTCTTCCCTGAAACCGGAAGACCTGCCGCCGCGCGGCAATGAACTGATACACGAATGTATTCCCTATGTAGAGGCGGATCTTCTGGAGGAAAAGGAAGCGATTGTCACAGCCATTCTTTCCGGCGTCATATGCCTGTTTGTGGACGGGTATGCCGGATGCTTTGCCATCGACTGCCGCACTTACCCGATGCGCAGCGTGGAGGAACCGGACAAGGACAAAACGCTGCGCGGCTCGAAAGACGGGTTTGTGGAAACGGTGGTCTTTAATACGGCGCTGATCCGGCGGCGGATCCGCAGCCCGCAGCTTCGCATGGAGATGATGAGCGCGGGGCAAAGTTCCCGGTCGGATATTGTGCTGTGCTACATGAAAGGGCGCGCGGATGAAAAGCTGCTTCAGAATCTGAAAGACAAGATCGGTTCGTTGCAGGTGGACGCCCTGCCGATGAGCCAGGAAAGTCTGGCGGAGGCTATTTATCAGCGCAAATGGTATAATCCGTTTCCCAAATTCAAATATACGCAGCGCCCCGATACGGCGTCGGCAAGCGTGCTGGAGGGAAAAATCGCGATACTGGTGGACAACGCGCCCACGGCGATTATCCTGCCGGCGAATTTACTAGAGATTTTGGAGGAGGCCGACGACTATTATTTTCCGCCGATTACCGGGACATACCTGCGCTTTTCCCGTTTTCTGATTGCGCTTTTGTCTTTGCTGTTAACGCCGGTGTGGCTTTTGCTGATGCAAAATCCCGGCTGGATTCCGCAGTGGCTGGATTTTATCCGCGTTGCGGACGAGGTTCATGTGCCGATTCTCCTGCAGCTTCTGATTTTGGAATTTGCCATCGACGGGCTGAAGCTGGCGGCGGTCAATACGCCGCAGACCCTCTCCACGCCGTTGTCGGTGATCGCCGGTATTGTGGTGGGAGAATTTGCCGTCAAATCCGGATGGTTTAACAGCGAGACCATGCTGTACATGGCGTTTGTGGCGATTGCAAATTATACGCAGTCTAATTTTGAACTCGGCTATGCGATCAAGTTTATGCGTATTCTGCTGCTTTTGACGGTCGGGCTGTTAAATGGGCCGGGACTGATTCTGGGGCTGGCAGTCACCGCCTGCTTTCTCGGCTTTAACCGGACGATTTCCGGGCAGAGTTATCTATATCCGCTGATTCCGTTTAACGGAAAACAGCTTGCAAAAAGACTTTTCAAAAAAAGAACTGAATAATCCGGGAAAAACAAGAGATATTATGATTGTAGGACTTATCCGGAATTTTATTTAGAAAAGGAGACTTTATTATGAAACGATTAAAAAAAGGTATGACAGTACTGATTCTTGCCGCCTGTGCGTTATCGCTTGCCGGATGCGGGAACAAGGATGACAAAACAAACACAGGCGCGAACGCCGGAAGCACAACGCAGGGAACCGCAAACGGAACAAACAAAGACAGCGCGGACAACAGCAACGTAAACAGCGTGACAAATGGCAGCGACTCTTCCGCGGACGCGGATAAAAGCGCGATGGACCAGGTTGGCGACGGCATTAAGGAAGCGGGCGACGGAATTGTAGACGGAGCCGAGGACCTGGTAGACGATGTAACCGGAAACGAGACCACAGATAAAAACGCAGATCAGGATACGGACAGATAGACGCCGTACAGCATGCCGATGTAATTCCGAACGGAACCGCATCGGCATTTTTTTGCGGAAGGCGGCGCAAAAATATTTTTGAATATTTGCACAAAAATCTTTTAAAATATAGAAAATTATGGTACAATTTTAACATAGTAAGATAAAGTGAGGTGTTGTGAAGTGGCAAAAGAAATGATAGCAATGCTTCTTGCGGGCGGACAGGGCTCCAGACTGTACGCGCTGACGCAGAAGCTTGCAAAACCGGCAGTACCGTTTGGCGGGAAATATCGTATTATTGATTTTCCGCTCTCCAATTGTATTCATTCGGGGATTGATACGGTAGGCATTCTCACCCAATATCAGCCGATGGTATTAAATGAATATATCGGAAACGGGCAGCCGTGGGATCTGGACCGCCTTTACGGCGGGGTACATGTGCTTCCTCCTTATCAGCAGGCAACTGGTTCTGACTGGTATAAGGGGACGGCGAATGCGATTTATCAGAACCTGTCGTTTATAGAACAGTATCATCCCTCGTATGTGATCATTCTTTCCGGAGATCAGATCTGCAAACAGGATTACAGCGATTTTCTGAATTTCCACAAGCAAAAGAACGCGGAATTCAGCGTGGCGGTGCGCGAAGTGCCGTGGGAGGAAGCGCCGCGCTTCGGCCTGATGGTCGCGGATGAAAACGATAAAATCACAGAATTTCAGGAGAAGCCCAGACAGCCGAAATCCAATCTTGCCTCCATGGGAATTTACATTTTTAACTGGGATATTCTCAAACAGTACCTGACGGAAGACGAGGCGGATCCCAATTCGGAAAACGATTTTGGAAATAATATTATACCGAATCTGCTGCGCGACCACCGCCGGATGTACGCGTATCATTTTAACGGATACTGGAAGGACGTCGGAACGATTGCTTCTTTATGGGAAGCA
>CANQJX010000074.1 GCA_947624335.1 uncultured Marvinbryantia sp. | reverse complement strand
TCTCGTTTAACTGGGTCAGGCTGACCTTCCTGCTCTCTTCTTTTCCGTCCGCCGTATAGGTAAACGTATAGTCCTGCACAAACTGATTATCGGAGTTCAGAGAACGCTCTCCCGTCTCCACGGTATAATCCGTAATCCCGGCCGCAGCGCGAAAATACTTTTCCGCCGTGTTCTGCGGATCGCTGCCCTTGATTCCTTCGTATGCAAACGTTCCGCACGCCGCAAGCACAACTACCAGGATAAGCCATACGGTTATGCGGGCGTTGCGTTTTTTCCTCTGACGCCATTTATACTGCTGATTATTATGATCCGTCATCTTTTGTACCCCCTCTTAGCTTCTCTGGTCTTCCAGTTTCTGGATTAACGCAAGATTTGCCCACTCGTAACTGTTTAAGAAACTGTCAAGGTTCGCGTCAAAATACGACGGGTCGTAAGTGGGATGATACCATGTTTTCTGCGCAAAATAATCCCGGTACTTCGGAGTTGTAAAGATTCTGCCGTGACGCGCAAAAATCTCATTGCGCAGAATCGCCAGATCCGAAGCCGACCATCCGTCCAGCTCGCTTGCAGAGAGAGAACGGCTGTCTACGTCATACATGTAATAGCTGTCGTCCCACGCGCTGCTGCTTGAAGATCCGCCGCTGTTTACATCGCTCTGGTTCCATACCAGATAGGACTGGTAAATATAACCGATCTGTCCGTTATATACCACCTCGATCCAGCCGTCGGTCTCGTTTCCGGTAACGCCGATGCCCTCTCCGGTATCGATCGCACCGAGTACGCTGTATTTCTTGTTCGGGCCGCTTCTCACATTAACGCCCGCCGTGGCGTACATCGTGCCTGTGGTCGCAACCGAAGCGGACGCACCGCTTCCGCCCGACGAGCCGCCTGACGAGCCTGCGCCCGACGAAGAACCCGAATACGATCCGCTGCCGGAAGAGGAACCCCCTGCGGATGTACCGGAACTTCCCGTTCCGCCGCCGGACGTCAGATAGGAACTGCTTACATAACCGGTTGTTCCGTCATAGCTGACTTCCACCCAGTTGCCGTCCGACCTTCCCGTAAGCGTAACGCTGTCGCCCTCCGGAATGGTGCCGAGAATTTCCGACTCGGTTCCCGCGCTGCTTCTTACGTTCAGATCCAGCGTGGTATACATCGTGCTGTCATCCGCAGAGCCGCCGTCCGCGCCCGAATTCCCGCTTTCTCCCGCGGGCGTTTTTGTGTTGTTTGTTTTCTGTCCGTTTGCCGATGTTGTTTTTGCCGAAATGACAAAAGAATCTGCTGTTTTTGAAAATTGTTCGACAGAAATCGGCGTCTCGGTTTCCACTTCACCGGGATCTACTTCCGATTCCTGTTCGGTCTGCCAGCCGCTGTCCAGCAGGGATAATCCTGTATTCGTCAGGAACGCGCTTCCGCCGCCTGCAAGGACTGTCGCGCCGCAAACCCCTAAAATAGATGCTAATTTCCTCTTATTAGACATTTTCCTCACCTCACGCTTGATCATAACACACACTTTGCAAAATGTCCACGTTTTTTGTATTACATACGCTCCGGCGCTTCAAATCCCAGCAGATGGATACAGACTTCCAGGACGCGAAGCGTCAGCACCAGCAGCCGGATCCAGGACTCCCTGCGCGCGGGATCCTCCTCTGTAAGAATCCTGGTCTCATGGTAAAAACGGTTAAATTCATTTGCAAGATTGTAAATATAGGAACAGATTTTATGCGGCGCCATTTCCTCGCACGCATCTTCTGCCGTGGCGTTAAACCGGGACAACTCCAGCATCAGCGCCTTTTCACTCTCATTCGCCGCCGGGAGGATGCCGCCTTTGATCTCCCGCGCCTCGCCGTACTTGTGCAAAATCGATTTGATGCGCACCATGGTGTAAAGGATATAGGGGCCGGTATTGCCCTCAAAGGAAGTAAAACGGTCGATGTCAAACACATAGTCCTTGGACGCCTGGTTGGACAGATCTCCATATTTGATGGCGGAAAGCCCTATGATCCGCGCCGTCTCTCTCGCCTCCTGCGGATCAATCTCATGGTTGTCCATGATCTTGCGGTACATTTCCTCCTCGATCTCGCCGATAAGGTTTTCCAGGCGCATCACGCCTCCCTCTCTTGTCTTAAACGGCTTTCCGTCTTTTCCGTTCATCGTTCCGAACCCGCAAAACGTTAATTTTGTATCGCGGTTTACCAGACCCGTCTTGCGCGCGCAGCGAAATACCTGGATAAAATGCATTTCCTGACGCTTATCCGTCAGATAAAAGATCTCGTCCGGCTGATACCGCTGCATCCGCTCTACAATCGTAGCCAGATCGGTGGTCGCGTACAAAGCGGCGCCGTCCGATTTTAAAATGATGCACGGCGGGATTTCCCTGGTATCGCCCTCTTCTTTTACATCTACTACCAGCGCGCCCTGATCCTCGTGCGCAAACCCTTCGTCCTTCATGCGCCGCACCATATCCGGTATATACGGCTGCGCGTCCGATTCGCCCTTCCACAAATCAAACGTTACGTTTAAGCGCCCGTAATTCTTTTTTAAATCCGCGACGGAGATCTCCAGGATCTTCTGCCACAGCGCGCGGCAGCCGCGTTCTCCCTGCTGGAGCCGGCGGGTCGCCTCCAGCGCTTCCTCGCGGTACTGCTCGTCCTCTTTTGCGCGCTTGCTCGCCGCCGGATAAATTTCTTCCAGATCCCCGATGGTAAAGGGGGCTTCCCGCGGATATTCTCCCGTGTAATCCGGCTGAAAATATGCCAGTTCGGGACTGCGCTTCTTCAGTTCCGTGATAATCAGCCCCATCTGCAGTCCCCAGTCGCCCAAATGCACATCCCCGATCACTTCATGTCCCATAAAGCGGCCCATGCGCTTAAGGCTCTCGCCGATGATCGCGGAGCGCAGATGTCCTACATGCAGGGGTTTCGCCACATTGGCGCCGCCGTAATCCAGAATGATCTTTCTTGGCGCAGCGCTTTTCTCCGCCGAAAGGTTTTCGTCCGCCTGCATCGCATTCAGATAATCCGCCAGAAATCCGCCGGCCAGCTTCAGATTGATAAAACCGGGATTCACCGCTTCCGCTTCCGCAAATATACTGTTTTCTCCAAGATTTTCCACCACATCCCGCGCAATCAGGATGGGCGCCTTCTTATATGTTTTGGCCGCGGCCATCGCCCCGTTGCACTGAAATTCGCAAAGATCCGGGCGGCTGGAGACCGCCGCCTTTGCGTAAGCCGCGTCGTAGCCCGCCTTTTCAAATGCCGGAACCAGTTCTTCTTCGATCCGTGTCAGTATCTTCTTCATTGCCACCATACTCCTTGTCTTTTTTCGCTTACAGACGATTATACTGGGAAACGCGGGGTTTTTCAATCTTTTTCTTTTGGCCGCGCAAAGAGAAGCGCCGTTGCTTTTTAAAATGTTTAATGCTATCATAGGAAAAGAAATGTTTCGAGGAGGTATCGTTATGAGCGTCATTTCTGATTTTTACGAAAAGCAGGCGCAGACTGTGATCAAGGCCCTGCAGAAACGGCAGATGGAAGGGCATTACTGCCCCGACGCCAAAAGCGCGGTCGATTATATTTTGTCCCTGATCCCGGAAGGCTCCACCGTCACCTGGGGCGGCTCGGAATCCATCCGCGAGGCCGGACTTCTTTCGGCTTTAGAATCCGCGCCCGTCACTCTCTGGGACCGCGAAAAGGCCGCGCAGGAAGACCAAAAAGCGTTTTACCGCAAAGCGTTTTGCGCCGATTACTATTTGATGAGCGCCAACGCCGTCACATTGGACGGGCAGCTTGTAAATATCGACGGGAACGGCAACCGCGTGGCGGCCCTTTCTTACGGGCCCGATCATGTGATTATGCTGGTCGGGATGAATAAGGTAGCGCCGGATCTGGATTCCGCCATAAAGCGCGTACATAATGTGGCGGCGCCGCCAAATTCTATCCGCCTGCATCTGGATACTCCCTGCGTCAAGGACGGGAAATGCCACAACTGCTTCAGCGCGCAGAAAATCTGCAATATGCTGCACGTCCAGCATTTCTGCCGCCAGCCGGGCCGCATCCATGTCGTGCTGGTGGGAGAATCACTGGGATTTTAGGAGCCGGATGTCATGGAAAAAACAAATCTTACCGAAGGAAATATTTTAAAAACCCTGCTGGTGTTTGCCATCCCCTTTCTGATCGCCAATATCCTGCAGTCGCTCTACGGCGCGGTGGACCTGTTTGTGATCGGAAAGTACTGCAGCGCCGCAAGCGTGGCGGCGGTCTCCACCGGCACGCAGGTGACGCAGATCGTCACCAGCCTGGTGACCGGTCTGACCCTGGGAAGCACGGTGATCATCGGCAGATATATGGGACTGCAGAAATACGATCTTGTGAAAAAGACCATCGGGACTACCCTGACGGTCTTTGCCGTGACCGCTCTTTTTCTGACCGCCCTGATGCTGGCGTTTGAGCGTCCGCTGCTGACGCTTCTGAACACCCCGCCGGAATCGTTCGCCCTCACTATGCAGTATGTGGCAATCTGCGCGGCGGGCAATATCTTTGTGTGCGGCTACAACGCCATCAGCGCCGTTTTGCGCGGTTACGGCGATTCCACGCGCCCTATGATCTTTGTGGCGATCGCCTGTGCGGTCAACATCGTCCTTGACTTTTTATTTGTAAAATATTTTCACATGGGCGTAAGCGGAACCGCGCTGGCGACCATTCTCTCACAGGCGCTCAGCATGGCCGCGGCCGTCGTGTATCTGAAAAAATCAAACTTTATTTTTGATTTCCGTCCGACAAGTTTTTGCCCCGATCCAGTTCTTTCCAAAGAGCTTGCGCGGGTGGGCATTCCCATCTCGTTTCAGGAACTGATGATCCGTATCTCGTTCCTGTATCTGATGACGGTGATGAACAACTGCGGCGTCTATGCGGCGGCCGTCGTGGGAATTTCCGGAAAATACGACGTTTTCGCCATGCTCTCCGGCACTTCCGTCGCCAACGCGCTGGCGGCGATTACCGCGCACAACATCGGCGCCGGCAAGCCGGAGCGCGCGCGCAGATCATTGTGGTACGGCATGAGTTTCGCTCTTGTAATCGCCCTGCTGTTCTGGCTGTGGGCGCAGCTGGATCCGCGCTCCATGATCGGCGTCTTTACAAAGGATGAAAATGTAATAGCCGCAGGCATTCCGTTCTTCGGCTCCTGCAGCTATGATTATTTCCTTGTGACGATTGTATTCTGTTTAAACGGCTATCTGAACGGACGTCAGAAAACGGTCTGGACGATGGTCAGCAGCAGCGCGGGCGCGCTGCTCCTCCGCATTCCGATGGTATACCTGTTCGCAAAATATTTTTCGCAGGATCTTGGGATGCTCGGACGCATTGCTCCCACCGTCTCCGGCATCATGGCCTGTTATACGCTCGCCTATGTACTGTGGGAACACCGCAAAAATCCTGCCGGCGTATAGGCTACAGTTCCAGCCGGATAGCGCCGTATCTGCGGATATTCATGCGGTAAACGCACGGCCCGTTCAGCTTTTCTTCTATATACCGCGTATATGCGGCGGTGTTTTCTTTGGGAAGGATCACCATGATCACGCCCGCGAAGCCGCCGCCGTGAACGCGCCACGCGCTCTTTGGAATGTCCCTGCAAAACAGCTCGGTAAGCGCAAGCGCAACGCAAATCGCCTGCTCTTCCGGCGTCTCGATGCAATAGCAGTTTTGCAGCCATTTCCAGGAAGAATCGCCCGACGCGCGGATCAGGCGCAAAAAGTCTGCGCAGCGCCTTTCTTTCAGGGCGGCGACTTCTTCCTCCACGCGCTTGTTCTCATTATAAAAATGCAGGGCGCGCAGCACGCAGCGGTCTCCCAGTTCGGCGCGCACAGCGGGCAGTTTTTCCAAAAAGGTTTCATAAGACACTTCCGCAAGCACTGTTTTTCCAAAAAACGCGGCGGCGCGCTTCATCTCTTCCGGAACGGCGGAATATTCGCCGCTCATATTCGCATGTCCTTTCCCCGTATTGACAATCAGAAGGTCGCAGCCGATCTCATCCAGGCTGAAATTGATCTTCTCCACCTTTGGATTTTCGCAGTCGGAAAAGTCGATCGTCACTATTCCGCCGCACGCGCACGCCATCTGGTCGAGCAGGCCGGACGCTTTCTGCCAGTAGTTATTTTCCGCGTAGCGCCCCGCGTGCGCATAGTCCGTCACGGTCATTTTGGAATCATTGAAAAAGTAATTTAAAATACTGCAAATCAGCATCTCAAAAGACGCGGAGGAACTGACCCCCGCCGCGCTGATTACATTGCTGGTGGTAAACGCGTCAAACCCGCCGATCTGAAATCCTCTTTTTTGAAAGCCGGCGAGAATCCCTTTGACCAAAGCCGCCGTTCCCGATTTTCTTTTGTCCGGCTCCAGCCGGTGCAGATCGATCGTAAAATCCTGTCCGAATGTCTCGCTGATAATACGGATGCGGTCCGTCCCGTTTTTGCGCGCCGCGCAGATACAGTCCTGATTCACGCTGCCGGCAAGCACTTTGCCATGGTTGTGGTCCGTATGGTTGCCGCCGATCTCGGTCCGTCCCGGAGAGGAAAACAACTCAAATTCCGCGTCCCCAAAGTATTTTGCAAAACCCTTTGCCAAATGTCGGTAACGCTCCATATTCTCCTGTACCTGTTCTTCTCCGTATAGCGCTTTAAACAGCTCGTTTGCATGTTCTTTCTGCAGCGCCTGTGTGATCTGTTCCGCACGCATGGCAAACCCCCGCTTTCTTTTAAGATATCATTCATAAAACCTTAAGTTTACATCCGATTTACTTTTGATTATAATGATTTCAGGCAAAATTACAACCGGAAAATAGAGATGGATACATAGAAAACCGATATGACTGTACAAAAGAAAGCGAACATTCAAAAGTCAGCCGCGCGGCGGGCACAATCCTGTGCAAAGCCGGCGGCGCGCACCGGCGCGGCGCGGCGGGCGGCAGCCCCCAAAAAACCGTCGGTAAGCAAAAAAACAGCCTCTCTGGCGGCGGCTGAAATCCGCCGCGCAGAGGTGCTGCGTTATCGTCTGATCATCGGCTGCGTCCTTCTTTCCATTGGGATCATTGCCGCGCTGGCGCTGTTTCTTCCCAAGGCAATGAGACGCCCGGTAAATCCCGGCCGGCTTGTGGGCGTAAACGCCGACGTGCAAAGCTACGAGCAGGCAGTCAGGCAGCGCTGCCGGGAATACAAAATCGAAGAATTTTCCACGCTGATGCTCGCCATGATGCAGCAGGAAAGCTCCGGCCAGGGCACGGACATTTTTCAGTGTTCGGAAAGTCCTTTTAACACCGAATACGACCATGCGCCGGGCAGCATTGCGGACGCCGGTTATTCCATTCAGGTGGGCGTGGAAACCTTCGCCTACTGCCTGAAGTCTGCGCATTGCAAACACATCGCGGATCAGGAAGCCGTAAAGGTGGCCCTGCAGGACTATAATTTCGGCAATGGCTACGCCGCCTGGGCGCTGGACAATTACGGCGGGTATTCCCCGGAAAACGCGCTGGAATTCTCCGAGATGATGAAAGCAGAACTCGGCTGGGACACCTACGGAGATCCCGAATATGTGGAGCATGTACTGCAGTATATTACTTTTGCCTGATCAAAGCGTCAAATCCAGATACGGGTTCTTCCCCTGCGCAAATTTTCCGTCCGCCAGTTTTGCCAGTTCGGGGTCAATCGGTATTTTCGCCAGCACTTTTAAGCTCAGTTCTTTTGCCGCTTCTTCAATGCGGCTCTCGCCGAACACAGAAATTTTCTTTCCGCAGTCCGGGCAGACAAGCCAGCTATAATTTTCAATGATTCCCAGCACCGGAATATTCATAGTCTTCGCCATGTTGTATGCTTTCTTTACGATCATGCGCACCAGTTCCTGCGGCGAGGTCACCACAACGATCC
>CANQJX010000073.1 GCA_947624335.1 uncultured Marvinbryantia sp. | reverse complement strand
CAGGATCACCTGTTTACTCACGAACATGTTAAGGCAAAGAAGTGAGGCGTAAGATGAAAAAGATAAAGCAACTGCGAATAACAGGGAGAGTACTCAATGCGATTTTGCTGATCGGATTGCCGGTGCTCACCCTGATTTTACTGGAGTTTTATACACATGTGCCGTGGGATCTGACCCCCCCGATTTTCTTTCTGAATCTGGCGTTCTACTATCTGCTGTTCGGAACGCTGACTGCTCTGACCGGAAGCAGCGCGTGGGGATATGGCCTTGCCCCGCTTTTGCCGATGCTGTTCGGGCTGATCAATTATTATGTGGTAGATCTGCGCTCCTCGCCGATCGTGCCGTGGGATATTTATTCGATTGGGACCGCCGTATCGGTGGCGGGCAATTTTGAATATGCGGTTACCCCGCGGCTTGTTCTGGTAGTGCTGGGGTTTGCGCTGACTGCCTTTATCGGCAGCAGGACGGGCGTAAAGATTAAGAAACTGCCGGCGCGCCTTTTATTGCTGTGTGCGTTTGCCGGCGGACTGTACGGGTATGTGGCGAATATCGGGACAGACGCGGTGATTCAGGCATGCGGGCTGGATACCACGCTGTTTACGCCCAACGTCCTATACCGCAACAACGGCCTGACGGCGGGCTTTCTGGGGAATCTCAAATTCCTGATGGTAGAGGAGCCGGAAGGATATTCGCCTGAGGAAGCGGAAAAAATCGCGTCTTCCTGCGAAACGCAGGAACCGGAGCCGGACCGGACAAAACTGCCGAATGTGATCGTAATTATGAACGAGGCGTTCAGCGACCTGTCCGTATTCGGATCGTTTGAGACCGATTATGATTATATGCCGTTTATCCATTCGCTGTCGGAAAACACGGTAAAAGGAAGCTGCTATGTTTCGGTTAAGGGAGGCAATACGGCGAATACGGAGTATGAATTTCTGACGGGAGACAGCATGGCGTTCCTGCCGATGGGCAGCGTTCCGTATCAGCAATACATAAAGAAAGATATGCCTTCGGTCGCCAGCTACCTGAACGGGCTGGGCTATCGCACAACGGCGATCCATCCGTATCTTGCCACCGGCTGGTGCCGCGATAAGGTATATCCGTGGCTCGGCTTCCAGGAAGCGCTGTTCCGGCCGGATTTTTCGGATCCGCAATTTCTGCGCGGCTATGTGAGCGACAATTCCGCGTTTACCAAGATTATTGAACTCTTTCAGGAGAAACAGGCGGATGAACGGCTGTTTACCTTTGAGGTAACGATGCAGAACCACGGCGGCTACAGCAAGGACGTCGAGGGCTTTTCCGAGAGCGTACATCTGACGCAGCTCGCGGATAAGACGACCAGCGTGCGCGCCGCGGAAAAATATCTGACCCTGATACTGGAGAGCGACCGCGCGTTTGAAATGCTGGTAAACTTTTTCCGGGAACAGGATGAGCCGACGATCATTCTGATGTTTGGAGACCATCAGCCGTCGGACTATATTACCAATACGATTTTAAGACTGCTGGGGTTAAACCGCGAAACATCGGATGACGTGTTTTTTGATAACTACCGGGTTCCTTTTGTGATGTGGGCGAATTATGACATTGAGGAGGAAGAAGTGGAAGCGATCAGCGCAAATTATTTGTGCGGCCTGCTGTTCCAAAAAGCGGGCATTCCCTTAAGCGGCTATCAGACCTATCTGGAAGAGCTGCGTCAGGAGATCCCGGCGCTTACGGCGAACATGATCCTTGCGAACGGCAAACGCTATCGCTACGACGAGGGCGAAAAGCAGTATGCGGATATTTTAAACCGTTATCATATGTTAAGCTATAATCACCTTGCAGATGAGGGAAACCGCCTGCAGAACTTTTTTGATTAAATCCTGCGAATCCATGTTTTTTGCTTGCAAAATAATATGGCGTATGTTAGAATGTTTTTCGGTCAACCGACCGATATGCCGGCGTGTCGGAATTGGCAGACGAGGCAGACTCAAAATCTGTTATGGGCAACCATGTGTGGGTTCAAGTCCCACCGCCGGCAGATCTAAGGATCGCAAGAAGTTAGTAAACAAGCGGCTTCTGGCGATCCTTGTTTTTTCAAAATGATTACTTTTGATTACTTTTTTGATTACTTTTACAAGGGGATATGGAAAATCGGATGTTTACGGGAAAACAATTAAGAAGATTAATTTTGCCGCTGGTTTTGGAACAGTTTCTGGCGATTTCCGTCGGCATGGCGGACACGATGATGGTGGCGCAGGCGGGCGAGGCGGCGGTTTCCGGCGTATCGCTTGTGGACATGATCAATGTCCTTTTGATCAATATTTTTGCGGCGCTTGCCACGGGAGGAGCGGTGATCACGTCGCAGTTTCTGGGCAAAAAGAAAACGGATCTGGCGTGCGCTTCCGTAAATCAGCTCTATCTTGTCAGCGCTGCCGTTTCGGTGGTGATCATGCTGCTGGTCATTCTCTTTCGCGGCGGGATCCTGCGCCTTTTATTCGGGAGAATCGAACCGGACGTTATGGAAAACGCGCTTATTTACCTGATTCTGTCGGCGCTGTCTTATCCTTTCCTCGCCTTGTATAACAGCGGAGCCGCTATTTTCCGTTCCATGGGAAATACAAAAGTGACGCTGTATATCTCCATAATCATGAATGTGGTCAATGTGATCGGCAATGCGCTCCTGATTTTCGGCTTTCAGATGGGCGCTGCCGGAGCGGCGGCCGCATCTTTAGTATCGCGTATTCTGGCCTGCCTGATGATTTCCGCACTGCTCTTAAACCCGCGAAAGGAGCTGCATATTGTGCGGGGAAGTTATGCGCCGGATCTGCGCCTGATCAGAAAAATTCTTTATATCGGCATACCAAGCAGTCTGGAGAACAGCCTTTTTCAATTGGGGCGCGTGTTGGTTGTCAGTATTATTACCTGCTTTGGAACGGTTCAGATCACGGCGAACGCGATGGCAAACAATCTGGATTCCATGGGGATCCTGCCGGGGCAGGCGGTAGGACTGGCGATGATCACCGTGGTCGGTCAGTGCGTAGGCGCCGGAGATTTTGCCCAGGCAAAGAAATACGCGCTTAAACTGCTGAAGATTGCCTATCTGATCGACGCCGCATTAATCGTCTGCCTGCTTTTATGCCAGCCATGGATTCTGCAGCTTTATCATGTTTCGGATGAGGCGGTGCGCCTTGCCAGAACGCTGGTTTCTGTGCATAATATTGCGGCGTTTCTTATATGGCCGGTTTCTTTTGTGCTTCCCAATGCCCTGCGGGCGGCGAACGATGTAAAATATACCATGCTGGTTTCGATCTTTTCCATGCTTGTTTTCCGCGTGTGCTTCAGCTATATCCTCGGCTATCAGATGCGCATGGGCGCGATCGGAGTATGGGCGGCGATGATTCTGGACTGGATTTTCCGTTCGGTTATGTTTGGGATGCGTTTTGCAGGCGGCAAGTGGCAGACGCATAAGATCTGAATGTTCATCTTTTAATAAACGCAAAATTGTGGTATGATATATAAGATACCAATTTGTAACTACCGGGCAAAGGAAACGCTATGGATTGTAAAACCGCTCAACAGATGATTACGCCTTTCATCGAACACAGGCTGAATGACCGCGAGATGGAAGCGTTTATCGAGCATATTCGCGGATGTAAGGCTTGCAGCGAGGAGCTGGAGGTCTATTTTACGATTTATTATGCGCTGGAACAACTGGACCATGACCGCCAAGGGTCTTATGATATCAAGCAGTTGCTGGAACAGGAACTGCAGCGGGCGGAAAAGACGCTGCAAAAGCATAACATCGTTAAATTTTACCGCAAAACGTTAATGGGCCTGATCGGAATAGTGGCGGCAGTATTTGCGGTCACTGCCGTGCAGACCCTTTTATACGGTTCCATCGAAGAGACGACGCTGTATCATCTGCTCGTAAACGAAGAGAGCGAACCGGAGACGCAGGCGCCGGCCTTTGACGATAAAATCATGCGGATCACGGAAGAAGCGGAACAGGAAACGAATCAGAAACGTCAGGTCATTGTGACCACGCCGGAGACAGAGGCAAAAGAAAAGCTGGTGCCGGCAGGAGGAGAAGCATGAACGGGAAATTAGTTTTGATCGACGGACACAGTATTTTAAACCGCGCATTTTACGGAGTGCCGGATCTGACCAATTCGCAGGGGCTGCATACCAATGCCGTATATGGATTCCTGAATATTATGTTTAAGATTCTGGATGAGGAAAAGCCGGATTATTTTGCGGTCGCTTTCGATCTGCATGCGCCTACGTTCCGCCATAAAATGTATGATGCTTACAAGGGAACGCGAAAACCCATGCAGGAAGAACTGCGCCAGCAGGTGCCGGTGATCCAGGAACTGCTGACCGCGATGCGGGTGCCCCTGATGATGCTGGAAGGCTACGAGGCGGACGATCTGCTCGGAACTGTAGCAAAAAAAGCGGAGGCCGACGGCCTGGCTGTTTCCGTAATATCGGGGGACCGCGATCTTTTGCAGCTTGCAACGGACCGCATTAAGATACGGATTCCAAAGACCAAAAAGGGCGGTACGGAAATAGAAGATTATAATACGGCGCAGGTAATCGAAAAATATATGGTCACGCCGCCGCAGATTGTAGATTTAAAAGCGCTGATGGGCGACGCTTCCGATAATATTCCGGGTATTCCGGGGGTTGGAGAGAAAACGGCGGGCAAAATCATTGCCGCGTACGGTTCCATCGAAAACGCTTATGCGCATGTGGACGAGATTCAGCCGAACAAAGCAAAAGAATCTCTGCGCGATCACTATGATCTGGCGCAGCTCAGTAAAAAGCTGGCCAGAATTAATACAGAAAGCCCGTTTACGCTGGATCTGGAGCAGGCGAAAATGGGGGATCTGTTTACGCCGGAAGCGTTTGCGCTCTGCCAGCGGCTGGAATTTAAAAATATTCTTTCCCGTTTTTCCCATGAGAACAAAGACGCGCTGAGCGAGTGCTTTGAAGTGGTTACGGATCTGACGCGGGCGCAGCAGATCTGGGGCGAACTTCAGGGGGCGCAGCGGGCGGCGTTTTTCGTTCTGGCGGAAGAAGACGTATGCTGGGGGCTGGCGCTTGTTTTGGACGAAACGCGCGTTTACTTTTTAAAATCAGAAGGTTTTCTGACCGCGCAATATCTGCTGGAAAACTGCGCGGACGCGCTTGCGCAAACGGCGGACGTATGCACGGCGGGCCTAAAGGAACAGCTTGGCTGGATCAAAGCGCCGCGGACGGTAAAGGATGCCGAGATCGGGGCGTATCTTCTCAATCCGCTAAAAGGGCAGTACCCCTACGAAGATATCGCCAGGGATTTTGCGGACCGGATGCTGCCGTCAAGGGCGGAACTGCTTGGGAAACAGACGCTTGCGCAGGCAATGGAGGAGCAGGAGGAAAAGGCGGTTTTTTATGCCTGTTACCGGGCGTATGCGGCGTTTGCCGCAATGCCCGCAATCCTTGCGCGGCTTGCAAAGCTGGAGATGACGGAACTGTTTTTCAAAGTGGAAATGCCGCTGGTATATACGCTGTTTGATATGGAACAGGCGGGCGTGCGCGTCAATGCGGAAGAGCTGCGCGCGTACGGCGAGGAACTTTCCGTCGGGATCAAAAAGCTGGAGCAGGAAATCTATGCGCAGGTGGGAGAGCCGTTTAATCTTAATTCGCCCAAGCAACTGGGCGTAATTCTGTTTGAAAAATTAAAACTTCCCGGAGGGAAAAAGACCAAAAGCGGATTTTCTACGGCGGCGGATGTGTTAAATAAGCTGGCGCCGGATTATCCGGTCGTATCGAAAATTCTGGAATACCGGCAGCTTACCAAGCTGAAATCCACTTATGCGGACGGACTTGCCGCTTTTATCCGAAAGGACGGCAGGATTCACGGAAAGTTTCACCAGACGATCACGGCAACCGGACGTATCAGCAGCACGGACCCCAATCTGCAGAACATCCCGATCCGCACGGAACTTGGCAGGCTGCTGCGCAAAGTTTTTATCCCGCAGGACGGCTATGTGCTGATCGACGCCGATTATTCCCAGATTGAACTGCGCGTACTGGCGGCTATGTCGGGAGACGAGACGCTGATCCGGGCGTTTGGCGAAAATGCAGATATCCACAGGCTTACGGCTTCGCAGGTGTTTCATATCCCGTTCGGCGAGGTAACGCCTCTGCAGAGGCGCAACGCAAAGGCGGTAAACTTTGGGATTGTATACGGCATCAGCGCGTTTGGGCTGAGCGAGGATCTGCACATCAGCGTAAAGGAAGCGGGCGCATATATCGATAAGTATTTCCAGACGTATCCCAAGGTAAAGGCGTTTCTGGACGACGCGGTAAAGACGGCAAAAGAAAACGGCTATGTGCTTACGCTGTTTCGGCGCAGAAGGCCGGTTCCGGAGCTTAGTTCCGGCAATTTTATGCAGCGCTCGTTCGGCGAACGGGTGGCAATGAACTCCCCGATACAGGGAACGGCGGCGGATATTATCAAGATTGCGATGATCCATGTAAACGAACGCTTAAAAGCGGAAAACAGACGGTCGCGCCTGATCCTGCAGGTACACGACGAACTGCTGGTGGAAACGGAAATTTCCGAAGTGGAGCAGGTAAAGCAGATTTTACAGGAAGAAATGGTAAACGCCGTGCATATGAGCGTTGCTATGGAAGTAGATATGAACGTGGGAAAAAACTGGTATGAGGCACATTAAAGTTTTGGGGATCACAGGCGCGGTGGGAGCCGGGAAAAGCACCGTGCTTGCTTATTTAAAAGAGGCTTACGGAGCAAAAATCCTGCAGCTGGACCAGGCGGCGCATTTTTTGATGGAACCCGGACAGGCATGCTTTGCGCCGATTCTTGCGCGCTTTGGGACGGATCTTTTAAAAGACGGGCGCATCGACCGCGCGCGGCTGTATGAGAAGGCGTTTGGCGCCGACGGGAATCTTTCGGAGTTAAACGCAATTGTGCATCCGCAGGTGAAGGCGTATGTGCGCGCGTGGATCCGCGAAATGCAATGCCGGGGAGACGCTCCGTTTCTGGTACTGGAGGCGGCGCTTCTGTTAGAGGATCATTATGAGGAAATCTGCGACGAAATCTGGCTGGTCCGCGTGGAAGAAACGGCGCGGGCGCAGCGGCTGCTTTCTTCGCGCGGCTATCCGCCGGAAAAAGTGAAGCGGATTTTGCAAAACCAGCGCTCGGAGGAGGAATTTCGCGCCGGCTGCCAATTTGTGATTGACAACAGCAGCGATATTTTGGAAAATACATATGAACAGATCGACAGAGGATTAAAAGAACATGAATTTGTGTAGTTTGGCAAGCGGCAGCAGCGGAAATTGTATTTTTCTCGGAACGGATTCTGCCAGCGTGCTGATTGATGTGGGCGTAAGCGCAAAACTGGCGCAGAACGGGTTACATACCATCGGCCGGGATCTTTCGGACATCGACGGCATCCTGGTTACGCATGAGCATTCGGACCATATCCGCGGGATCGGCGTGGCGGCGCGCAAGATCGGCGTACCGATCTACGGGACGGCCGGGACTTTGCGCGCGATAAAAGAATGCGCGCCGCTGGGAAAGATTGACGAGGGGCTTTTTTGCGAGATTCGCCCGGACGAGCCGTTTTCCATAGGAGATATGGAAGTTCTGGCGTTTCGCACGTCGCATGATGCGGCGGATCCGGTTGCCTACCGGATCAATGCAAACAACCGGTCGGCGGCGGTAATCACGGATCTGGGGATATACAACGATTATATCGTAGATCATCTGCAGGGGCTGGACGCGGTGCTTTTAGAGGCAAACCACGACGTGCGCATGCTGCAGGCGGGAAGCTACCCATATTATCTCAAACAGCGGATTTTAAGCGATCGCGGACATCTTTCCAATGAAAACGCGGGGCGGCTTTTGTGCCGTATTCTCCACGACGGCCTGAAGCACATTTATCTGGGGCATTTAAGCAAAGAAAACAATTATGAAGCGCTTGCCTACGAGACGGTCTGTACG
>CANQJX010000072.1 GCA_947624335.1 uncultured Marvinbryantia sp. | reverse complement strand
AGCTGGACTGACCGAGCCGATCATCCAGCACTGCCGGTCGCAGTGGCGCACCTTGGCCCGTACCTTGTCCGCTGCCGGACTGTTCCAAAGCCCGTCCCAGGTCTGTGTATTCAGATTCCCCATGACTTCCTTGTCTTTTGTTCCGTTGCAGGGCATCACGTCGCCGTAGGGGTCTACAAAGAACGTATCAAAGCTCATATCGCAGGGCAAAAGCCTCGGCTGTCCATAGATATAGTTGATTAGCCCATGATTGAAATAGGCTCTGAACCATTTCTTAGGACTGTTGCTTTTCAGAAGTTTATTGATGAGGTATTCAAAGTTCTGCGCCACCATTGGCCGGTCGTGGATAATATTTTTTGTCTCTACAAAATAAAAGCTATTATGCAGGCTCGCTGTGGCAAATTCCATATCCAGCTTGTCCGAAATCTCATAGAGCGGAATAAGATCCGCTGCGTTCCGGTCCTGAACAGTCATGCCGAATCCCACATCTTTCATACCCATTTCTTTTAGCCTTTTTAAGGTGCTGTATCCGCGTTGATAACCGTTTGGCAGGCCGCGGATTTCATTATTGGTCTGCTCCATCCCTTCAATCGAAATGCGAATTCCAATCCGGGGAAATTCCCTGCACAAATCTATGATCCGGTCAGTAAAAAAGCCATTTGTTGAAATAACAATCCGGTCGCTCTTCTTGTAAAGTTCCCGTACGATTTCCTTTAAGTCGGTACGAAGAAAAGGCTCTCCGCCCGTAATGTTGGTAAAATACATACGAGGCAGTTTCTTTATCGTTTCCACTGTAATTTCATCTTCCGGGAGAGAAGGTTCCCGATACCGGTTGCACATCGTGCAGCGGGCATTACAGCGATACGTTACGATCACTGTGCCGTTTAGTTTCTTTGTCATAGTTTTTCTCCACAACTATTTCCCCATTTGTTTAATCCGCATATATCTTCATAAGTTTTTTTGCGTATTGTTCCACCGTATCAAATTTTATATCTTTACAATTTTGAGTATATTGCCTTGTAATTTCTCTTTGATCCCACATTCTGCGGATTTTTTCCTTCAGTTCTCCTGCATTTTTGCTTTCAAACAATTCTCCTGTTTTTCCATCTTCAATCAGTTCCCGTATGCCCCCGATATCCGCGCCTAATACCGGCGTGCCGTACAACAGGCTTTCCATAACAGAGAGAGGACAGTTTTCATACCACTCGGACGGACAGACGCTAAAACGCGCTTCCCGAATGCAGGTTTCCAATTCTTTTCCTTGCAAAAATCCGACATCTTTAATATTGGGAATCTGATCTATCTTTTCTTTAAAAGGACCGGCTCCGGCAAAAACAAACGGGATCTCCGGCAGCGCTTTACAAACTTTAAGCAGTGTTTTCATTCCTTTTTCCGCACTATATCTTCCAAAATAAAGCACATAATCTCTTTTGGAAATCTCTTCCCCCCGCGCCCGATCCACAAAATTTTGCATTACAACCGTTTTTTTTGCCAATATAGAATTGCTGTCCAGCTTTGTTTTCATAAATCCGGAACAGCAAATAACAAAATCTATGTACTTATAAACGCCTGCCCGATTCCATAATGCAGCTTCCAATGCGCCGACGGTACTCTTTGCCAGCTTCCCGTGAACGCATTTCTCTTTTATGCAGGAAATGTAATGCCCGCCAAAACATTTTTCGCAATTTTCATGCGTATTTGGATTGTGGCACATGTGATTCGGGCACACAAGCTGGTAGTCGTGAGCTGTATAAATAATCCTGCATCGGTTTCCTTCCTTCCGCCACTTTTCTATCTCTAAAAGAATACTGGGCGTCAACTGATAATTAAAATTATTCAGATGGATTACTTGCGGTTTGAAATCGTCAAGCACCAACCGAATTTTTTTTCGTGCCTCCACGGAATAAATCGTTTTGATTGGATAGTAAATTTGAGATACTCTCCGTCCATCGTGAAAGTTCATATTTGTTGTATAGGCATTTACCCTGTTCCCGACGCAGCGGTTTTCATGCTCCATGCCAAAATACTGGACTTCATGGCCTGCGCTTTCAAGGTATTTGCCAAGATTAAGCACATAGGTCTCTGATCCGCCGCTTGGATAAAGAAATTTATTCACAAATAGTATCTTCATTTCTATGTTTTTCTCCGACCATTCCGTAATCAAGTAATAGTTTCCCGACGCGTTCGCCATGCGCATATAAGGAATGCTTGTTTAAAAAATCCTCTCTTGCGTTTTGCGACAGCATTTCCCGCCATGCCGCATCAGAATATATCCGATCAATCGCGCTGCGCAAAGCCTCGTCCGTCTTTTCAATAATCACTCCATTCTTCCCATTTTCAACATAGCTGTCCGCCAAGGTACTCGGTTTTGTAATTACAACCGGCTTTCCAAGCGACAACAACTGACACAGAACGGTTTCTCCGGATGATAAAACCGGATTCGCTATGGGTATTACCGCACATTTGCAATATTTCATATATCGGAGCGTTTCTTTTCCGTACACGTCGTTTTTGATCAAAATATTGTCAGGCAAATTTTTCCGATGTAACTCGTCGCAGCAAATAATAACCGGATGCCCGCATTCCCGCAATGCGCGGATCAGATAATCCCAGTCGCGGTTGCTTCTTCCCACCGATAAAATATAGTCCTTCATCGGAAACGCTTCATCTTCTTCGCCAAGTTCTTTTGTAAAATCATTTACGCCAAATCTTGCAAACGCTGCTTTGCAGTTCTTTAAATCAAACGTGTTTTTTACTGTCTCCGCATAATCTTTTGCGCTGCTGATAATCAAGTCAACATAGCCGCCTGCTAAAGAATATTTCAAAAAATGATAATATATTTTCCCCGTAATGCCCCTCTTTGGTTTGTATATAAAGTGCTGGATAACAAGGCGGTTTTGCTTTTTCGCATGAAACAGCCGACAATAAAACGCAAAAATAATGCCGTAAAACGCCTGCCATGCAATGATCACATCATACTGTTTTCTGTTTAAAAAAATTTGAAAGGGAAACAAGAAGTACTTCACATACCTGCGTAAATTGGCAATCATGCTTCCATGATCCCTGTTTGCGGTAAAAATTTGCAATTCCCAATCGCACCCTGTAGTTTTTTTCAGGCTTGACAGGTATTCCCCCATTTCTTCTGCGTTGCTGTCTGAAAGAACCGTCTTTTTTCTAACGCTCTGCATTGTATATCCCTTCTTCTTACGGACGTCTTCACTTTGTCTGCTGCGATCATAGCCTATCCTTTATATAACTCCAGTGTTTCCCTGACCGTCCTGTCCCAGTCGTATTTCCCGCAGATGTAATCTGCCGCAGACGCTTTATACGCAGCCACTGTCTCCGGTTCGCTGTACAGTTTTTCCATGGCGTCTTTTAAATCTTTCACGCTGCCCCTGTGAAAGACAGCCGCCTTATCCCCCACAACCTCCGTGCATTCGTCAATATCGCTCACAAGGCAGCAGTTCCCGTAACTCATCGCTTCCAGCAGGCTCAGCGGCATTCCTTCCAGATCGCTGGGCAGGCAGTAAATATATGCGTTGCTATAAAGTTCGTGCTTTAATCTGCCCTGAACAAAGCCTGTGAAAACAATCCTGTCATCGCCCTGTGCAAGCGCTTTCAGCTTGTCCATATATTCACCCGTATCGGAGCTGCCCCCTGCAATCGCAAGCTTTTTATCCGTCCTGGTTTCCTTAAAGGCCTTGATCAGATAATGGACGCCCTTTTCCGGAACGATTCTTCCTAGATACAGGATATAGCTGTCCTTTGCAAGTCCCCACTGTTCTTTTATTTGTTCCGCGGGCCTGATCCGCGCCGCCTTAACGCCGTTCGGTATGTATTCGGTCCTGCGGCCGTATTGTTCCATAAAATACCTTTGCGCGCTGCGGCTTAAAACTATGATTTTATCCGCATATTTAACTGCGTTTTTCTCGCCCCGCATAATATACCGGCTTGCAAACCGGCCCCACTTGGCGCGCTGATGGTCGAGTCCATGAATCGTTACGATTACTTTCCTGCCAAATAGTTTGGGCAGCCAGCACATAAAAGCAGGCCCTTCGGCATGAAAATGAACGACATCAAAATTTCCAAAAGCTGCGCCAAGTGAGGCCGAAACGGATGACGTCATAGCCGCAAGACCCTTTTTATTGATCGTAAAAACCTGCTTTATATGGACGCCTTTATATTCCCTGCATTTGTCTGCGTCATATTCTATCCCGCTCACATGATGGCCGCGCCTGTTATAGCAGGTCACGCTGTGGCCCATAGCCGCCATGCGCGTGCTAAGTTCCTCTACCGCCACTTCAATTCCGCCTTCGCGCGAAGGGATTCTTTTATGCCCCAGCATCGCGATCCGCACTTCTTACATCGCCCCGCCTTTCTGTGAAAAAAGCCGCACCGTTTTCAGCAAAATCCTGCAGTCCAAGCCAATATCCCAGTGGTTGATATAATAATTGTCCAGTTTCACTACTTCCTCAAAATCGGTGATGCTGCTTCTTCCGCTTACCTGCCACATTCCGGTAATGCCCGGCTTAATCGCAAGACGCGTGCGGTGATGCAGTTTATACTTTTCCCACTCGTCCACCGTAGGCGGCCGGGTGCCTACAAGGCTCATATCGCCCTTAAGTACGTTAAAAAACTGCGGGAACTCGTCCAAACTCCACTCGCGCATAAAATTACCGAGGCCTTTTTTGAAAGTTCCGTCGGGAAGAATGCGGGAACCGATGATTCTCGGATCAAACTCCAGTTTAAACATCATCCCGTCTTTCACGCGGTTCTGCGCCATCAGCTCCTGTTTACGCTCTTCGGCGTTTAAATACATACTGCGGAATTTATACATCTTAAACCGCTTGCCGTTTTTCCCCACGCGCTCCTGCGCAAAAAAAACCGGGCCGGGAGACTGCAGATAGATCAGAGGGGCAAAGATAAGGAACAGGATGCCTGTCAGCACGCATCCCACCGCCGCGCCGACAATATCCAGCAGACGTTTTACCGCAGCCTGCCGGAAAGACATAACGTTCATGCTTGAGGTAAGCATCACATAATCGCCCATCTGCTCCACGATCTGGTTCCCGGTTTTAATGGTCGCAAATTTTGTCAATTCCAGATGGGTTGTAATCCCCATCTGCGCGCACTGGTCCAGAACCTCCGCCGTAACCTTTTCGTCGGCTGGGAGCATCACAAGAACCTCGTCCACCCACTCGCGGCAAAGATATTCTTCCAGATTATCCTTGCCGGCAACCACGGGAACGCCCTCTATCCGGTTTCCCGTAAGGTCTTTGTCGACCACGGCGATCCCGGATACTTTCCATTGACCGGAAGTTTCCCTATCCGAATAATATAAACACTCCAAAACACGGTCGCTTACGGTCACAAGCAGCATCTTGACCTTGGATGCGCTTTCATGCGCGGCATAACGGTTTTGCATGCGCTTTTTCCATATCATCCGCACGATATAGGTCAGGCAGGCGTAAAAAATCCCGGTTGCGTAAAAAGTAAAACGCGAATAAGTGTGCCCCTCCTGAATGGTAAAAAGGTAAACCGTAATCACCGCTTCCATCAGGAGCATATGTCTGACTGTGACCGTAAATTCTTTAAAATAGCCTCTTTTTTGCACGTCCTTCATGGTATCAAGGCAAAAAGTAACAATCAGGTCAACCAGCGTAAAAACAATCGCAATGCCGCGGTAATCAGCGTTAAGATAAGGGCTGCGCATACCGTGGCGAAGCGCGTATGCGATTGCAAACGCCGCCTGCAGACATAACAGATCTAAAAAAATATAATCAAGGTATCTTGTCAGGCCTTGCGGCTTCTTTTCATACATTTCGCTCTCCTCACCCCAGATTCCGTCGGATTACGGCGCGGCAGGAAGCGTCTGCGCGTCTCCGCCTTCTGAAGCGACAATATCCGCGTCGTCTGTACCAATTACAATATAAACGTCAAACTGATCCGGGAGCGTCTCTCCCTCGTTTGCTTCGATTCCTTCCTGTAGGCTCCCCACCTGAAACGCTGCGTTTGGAAATTGCTCCGCAAGAAGCGCCGCGTCCGCCGCGTCCCGCACATAAATGATTGTCTGCTGTGCGGCCGCGCCCGTATAGGTAGCGGTTTTTACATTGGTGTAACCGTTTTGTTCCAGAATAGACTTCCAGCCGCCGGCCACGCCCGGTTTTAAAGTTCCGTTCAGCACCAGAAGCGATCGGTTCCGGTTTGCCGCCTGCGTTCCTGCCGCCGCGCCGCTGTCCGTTCCCGCTTCCGTTTCCGGCAAAGCATCCGTCTCCGGCTGCGTCTGTGTTTCTGTTTCGGTATTTTCCCATTCTTCTATGGAATGTTCCGTCTCTCCAACGGCAGCGCGCTCCACTTCCCGCTCGTACAGGCGGTCCCTGTGTCTGGCGTTGAAAAGCAGCAGCGCAATGCTGCAAAGCAGCACGATCACTGCCGCCATATATATCATCTTATAAAATAAGTTTTTTTCTTTCTTTGCGGTCGGTTTTTTTGACATCGTAAAATGTCCTCTCGTATGGATTTGGAAAAACAGGCGGAAAATCCGGTTTGAAGCTGCTCTTTTCCGCCTGTTCCCCATTTTTGTAAAATATAGCTCTTATGCTTCCAGAATAGTAAAGATTCCGAGGAACGGGAAATCCACATCTATTTCGCCGTTTTCGGTATCGCTTTCGGGATCCGCCGTAAGCACAGCCGTCTCCGTTGTCTCCGGATCGATCAGAAGTATCAGAAGATTCGCCGGGTCACAGTCTGTCAGCGCGTCCGCCTTTAACGTAACTTTCACGGTCGTTTCTTCCTCTTCGTCGAGATAATCAAAATCGCATGTGGTTTCCCCTTCGCCGTCTTCCAGCACCAGTTCCGTTGGCGGCGTAAGGATATCGTAGTTTGTAAAGTTAACGGTGGAACCGTCCTTCAGTTCAAACGTGTCCTCCTTCATCCCCAAAGCGTCGAGCAGATCCTTAAGCGTAGCCTCGGTTTCCGGATCCAGAATGTCTTCGATCACCTTTTTCACTTCCGGGTTCTTGATGCTCTCCGTGTCCACCTCCGCTGCCTTCAGATCGCAGTTGTCCGGCAGCTTATCCTTGTCCTCGGAAGAGATCGCCGCGTCTTCCGGCGCAATCATGGACGTGCTGCGGCGCAGATCCTCTGCGGAAACAGCCGTTGAAAATGTCAGCGCCGCAATACACAAAATTGCTGCAAATTTTCTCATTCTTGTTCTCCCTCCTTTCTTTCTTGTTTTGGCTTGATTTCACTAGTGGAATCAATCTATGTTCAAACCCTTTGCGGGTCCAAACCAATTTAAATTTCTTCGTAGAAAAGCCCGACTATGGTTTCCCAAAGCGCTTCCTCATCCACATAAAACTCGTCGTGGAGTTCGCCGGCGTAATCCTCTCCCGCAAGTTCTTGATAATCGCTCTCCTGAAAGTCTGCCGCGCCTAACAGGTTTACCAGATCCAGATATTTGTTTCTGGTAATGCTGGTCAATAACCGGCCGTCCATGCGGCCGATCTGCTTCCACGCCGCCTCCGGCTCTCTTTTGAGCAGATCCTGAAGCTTCCCGGTATATGCCGTAATGTAAGATTTCTGGCGTTCCATCCGCTCCCTGTTTGCATAAAGCCTGCCGGTATCGCGGTATTGCACATAGGTCTCAACCATATCCGCATCCAGCGTTACCACCGCGCCTTTTTGCAGGCGGGAATCCAGATTTGCCAGATCGTCGTTCGGGACCGTCACCGTCACCCCTCCCACCAGATCGTTGATGTACGGCAAAGAGGAGCGGTTAATCACCACATATTCATTGATGGGGATTCCGCCTAAAAGATTGGATACCGCTTCCCTTAAGCTTTCGCAGCTTACCTTCCCCCCGTCCCCATAGGTATAGGACAGGCACAGATGGCTGACTGCGGTTCCCCGGTCGCGCCCGTTCATGGAATACCTGCGTATTTCCGTCATGGTATCGCGGCTGATAGCCAGAATGGTCACTTTTTTATTTTTCTTATCCAGAACCGCAAG
>CANQJX010000071.1 GCA_947624335.1 uncultured Marvinbryantia sp. | reverse complement strand
TCCGTCAGGCCGCCGATTACGGATGCAAGCGCGCCTTCCATGCCCGCCACGGCAATTACCACGTTTGCCTGCATAATCTGATCCATATGCGAGAGCAGACGGTGGATTCCCGCCACTCCCACATCATACAGTTCTTCCACTTCGTTGCCGAGAAAGCGCGCCGTTAAAGCCGCTTCCCTTGCAACCGGCAGATCGGAAGTGCCGGCGCACGCCACTACGATCTTTCCCTGATTATAAGGTTTTGCCGGCGCGCCTTTGGAAAGGATGCGCGCCGTCTCGTCATACTCCACATCCGGGCATACGGCATGTACCGCTTCATACTTTTCTTTGCTGCAGCGGGTTCCGAAAATACGGTCCGCCCCGTGGGCGGTCATATTGCTCACAATGCCGCAGATCTGCCGCGCCGTTTTTCCCTCGCAGTAAATCACTTCCGGTACGCCGGTGCGCACCTCGCGGTGATAATCCACTTTGGCATAGCCCAGATCGTCAAACGGCTCGATTTTCAGCATCCGCTCCGCTTCTTCGGGCGTAAACCTGCCATCCGCAAGGTCCCGCAAAATGTTTAATGTATTCATCTGTCCATTCCCCCGCTCTTCTCTAGCTGTCTTCTTCCGTTTCCACGCAGCGGCTGCGCAGAAGAGCGATCTCCCGCCTGTAGCCCGCGTCGTCGTTGGGAGTTTCCAGAATAAACGGAAGGCGGCGCAGCCGCGGATGCCGAATCACGCGCACCAGCGCTTCCAGTCCGATCTTCCCCTCGCCGATGCGCGCATGGCGGTCCTTATGGCTCGCGCATTCGTTCAGGCTGTCGTTTAAGTGAACCGCCATCAGCCGCTCCAGACCGATCACGCGGTCAAACTCCTGCAAAACTCCGTCCAGATTATTTACAATATCGTATCCGCCGTCCCATACATGACAGGTATCCAGGCAAACGCCCATCTTCTCTTTTTGTTCTACCCGGTCAAGTATCGCGCGCAGTTCCTCAAAGGTTCGTCCCACTTCGCTGCCTTTTCCGGCCATCGTCTCCAGCAGTACCGTGGTCGTCTGTTCCGGCGTTAATACTTCGTTTAACAGCTCCGCGATCAGCGCGATTCCCGTGTCCGCTCCCTGCTTTACATGACTGCCCGGATGAAAATTATAGTAATTGCCCGGCGTATATTCCATTCGCCGCAGATCGTCCAGAAACGTCTCTTTCGCAAATTGCCGGACCCGTTTGTCGGCCGCGCACGGATTTAGCGTATAGGGCGCATGCGCCACCAGTTTCCCGAAGGAATGTTCCCCGGCGAGCCGCAAAAATTTTTCCACATCCGCCGGATCGATTTCCTTTGCCTTTCCGCCTCTGGGATTGCGCGTAAAAAACGCGAACGTATTGGCGCCTAACCGAAGCGCCGTCTCGCCCATGGCATAATAGCCTCCGGAAGAAGATACATGATTTCCAATCAGCATACGTCCTGCCTCCCAAACAAAACGCCGCGTCAGAACAACAGATTCACCATCCCGATCAGCGCCCCCAACAGGCCCCCGATCCAGACGAGCGCGTTCAGTTCCTTCCGTGAAATATCCAGGATCAGATTTTCCAGTTCCTGCATATCAAGTTCGTTGATCTTTTGTTCCACAATGGCGGACACATCCAGTCTTTCCAGAAATCTTCCCGCTTTTTTCTCCAGAAGTTCCAGATACATCTCCCAGACTTTTGTTTTAAACGGTTCTTTTTTCAGCCACAGCATTGTGGCGATGTCCTTCATCGGCTTATCCATCCATTTTTCGTACTCTTTATCCAGATATTCCCTGACAATGGATGGGCATTTCTGTTCGATCATCTCGTCCATGCGCCGCGCAATACTGCTCCGTGATCTGTAAAGCGCCGGTTCCGCTACCCTGGCGATCATCGGGTTTAAATTTGCCGTGATCTCGTCGAGCGCATATTCCAAAACGGCGTCCCCGATTTTCTGTTCCAGAAGCTGCTGCGTCACATACGCGGCGATGCGCTCTTCCGCCTCTTTTGCGGGAATCTTTTCCACCGCAATACCCTTCCTGTGCAGATAAGCGCGAACGCTTTCTTGTTCCCGTCCCAGATTTTCAATCGTGCGGTCGATGCGCCGTTCAAACGCTTCGCGCAGCGTATCGGAAGCAAGCGCTTTTTGCAGCGTCTCCTTATCCAGCAGCTGATCGCCGATCACTTTTCCGATCGCCTTTGCCAGACGCGGCCGCTCCTTGGGAATCAGGCCGGGCGTAAACGGCAGGGTAAATTTTCCTATTTTAATTGGATGAAACGGGCGGAACAGCATTTTGATCGCAATTCCGTTTGTAATCAGACCGATCAGCCCGCCAACGACCGGGGCCATAATCCATTTGATCTCAAACATAAAACCGGTCCCCCTTGATTTATATATTACCACACTTTTTTCTTTCCCGCATCAATTAATCCCAGTATTCGTTATTTTTTTCTGCGCACACTATAGTATCAAACAAAAAGGAGCAAAGCGATGAAAAAAGAAACAGACGACAAAGATTTGACGGTGGATTCTTATGATTATCTGGGAAAGTCCGCGTCCGCTACGGACTATACGGGCCTGATCCCGTCCGCGCCGCGAAACGATTATGAACTGGAATCTTACGAAGACATTTATCCGTTCCGCCCGCCCCGGCTTGCGGGCGAACACGGGCCGGCCGCCGTATCCGGCAAGGCAAACACGCGCAGCGGTCCGGACAAAGGCCCGTCTGAAGCGCGCGGCTGAGCTTTCCTTGCGCGCCGGCGATCCCTGCTTTAAACAAGCTGCCGCACCATTCCCGATCAGAATGTGCGGCAGCCTTTTCCGGCAAAGTTATTCCAGCGCGCTAAGCATCTCCCCCAGCGACCGCATCTTTGTGCCGCCCAGGTACGGATTATTTTCGTAGCAGTCGCACAGATACTGACCGGCGTTCTTCCCCTCCTTTTCCAGCTCCTGCAGATAGCTTTCCTGCCCCTGATAAGAATACGAAAAAACCCGGCTGTTGCGCGAGATCATCGGCATCTGCTCCAGTTCCAGAAGCACCGTTTTGCATTTTTCCTTGTCCGCCAGCAGTTTCTCCCCGAATACTATCGCTTTTACATGGCCAAGATCCAGGTATTTATCCATATGGTTCTGATATTCCTGCAAAATTTCCGCTACATTTTCTCCGCTTACCAGCGTTTGGCCAAATCCTCCCGCAAGTTTTCCGCCGCGCAGATCCAGTTCCATTGCCTGCGCAAACGCCCGCTCTTCCAGTTCTCTCGCCGCGCACCCGCAAAGAAGGATCACCGCCAGAATTATGATGATTTCCCTGAACAGCCGCATTTTTTCCGAATCCTTTCCAATGTCATAAGAAATACCGGTATCACAGCCACCAGCGGCGTCAGGCAGCAAAACGACCACCTGGTAAACAAAGCCGCCGTAGTTTCATAATCTTTTGTCAGTAAAATTACCGCCAGCGGGAAAATCCACATCCACTTTTTATCCCGCCCGGGCCAGACTTCATTCGCAACGCGCTTTAAATAGTGGCAGGATGTGCCCGCCGAAAGCAAAAAGCTAAACAAAAGAAACGCGAGAAATACCGCGTCCCACCGCTGCAGAAAACCTCCCGGCAGGCTTGCGCTGCTCATCAGAGTCAGAACCGGCCACTGCAGGCGCAAAAGGCTGTTTTCCCCCAATACCCCCAATGCGGCGAAAAACGCCGCCAGTAAAAAGACCAGCGTAAAAATCCAGCCTCTGCGCATCGCCTTGAGACAGTCTTTCTTTTCCCAGTTTATATACGGCGTCTCGTAAAGGATCAGCACAGCGCCGGAAAAAGCCGCAAATACCGCGCCGCTGCGTTTTAAAACCTCCGCCGCGTCAAACGTTCCTTCATATTTAAAATTTGTAATCCGAATGCCGCGCGCCGATGCAATCAGCATCACCGCCAGCGCAAGGGCTATCGGGAAAAAGAGGATTTCCGCCGCGCGCGCCCGCTTCTGACGGTCCCCGGCCGCCGTCGCCAGTCCGGCTGCAAACACGCACACGGCAAGCAGGGTTTCCGAAACCTCCGGCAGTAAATATTCATGGCAGATCCTTCCCGTGATTCTGGTCACAAACGTCAGATTCCCAAGCAGATAGAAAAGAACGAACACATCCGCCGCGCAGGCGGCATAGCTTCCCACCCGCTCTTTTAAAAACCCCGTAAAGCTTTGTCTGACCGAAGCGGAAAGCCCTGCAATAACAACCAGATAAAGCCATACCCATATGCTTCCCAATATTACGGCGGCGAAAAAATCCCAGCCGCCCAGCGTTCCCCGGATAAGCGGCAGCAAAAGCAAAAGTTTGCCGATCCAGTCTACAAACAGCAGGCAGCTTATCTGATGCGCCGAAATTTTTCCGTTATTTGCGAACATTTTTCTTGTCCTCCCACCGCATGCGTATTCGTTGTTCCCGCCTTGCGTACAGCGGCCGTCTTACCAGCATCCGAAGCGGAAAACGGATCAGCGCGTCGCGCAGATCCTGATAATCGTTTTTATCCTGCGCCGCATAAGGGCTTAAATACGGCACGCCAAAGCTTCGCAGCGCGCAAAGGTGCAAAAGCATCAGATAACTTCCCAGGACAATTCCTGCGATCCCCAAAAATCCGCCCAAAAAAATATTTCCGTATTTCAGCAGCCGCAGCGCTTCGGAAAATTCTTCATTCGGAACCGAAAACGATCCAAGCGCCGTCAGCGCTACCACTACTACCGTCATGGGGCTGACCAGATTGGCGCTGACAGCGGACTGCCCGATGATCAGGCCGCCCACGATGCCGATGGTATTGCCGATTGCCCCCGGCATCCGCAGTCCCGCTTCGCGGATCAGTTCAAATGCAATTTCCATGATCAAAACTTCAATCAGCACCGGAAACGGTACGCCGGTTCTTGCCTCCGCTAACGAAAGCGTCAGATTTGCCGGCAGGATCTGCGGGTGAAAGCAGTTTACCGCCACATAAATTCCGGGCAGAAGCACCGCCAGAAAAGCCGCCAGATAACGGATCAGGCGCAGGAAAGAAACGACCAGAAAATGCCGGTAATAATCATCGTTGGTCTGAAACAGGCTGTCCGCCGTAACCGGAAACAGCAGCGCCTCCGGAGAGTGATCAAACAGAATCGCCCCGCGTCCTTCCAGAAGCGCCTGGGAAACGCGGTCCGGGCGCTCTGTCGCCTGATATTGCGGAAACGGCGACCAGACGCTTTCCTTTGTGAGCTGTTCCGCCATTCCGCTGTCCATAATACTGTCGATATTCAATTTTTCCAGTCTGCTTTTTGCGTCGTCGATGACGCTCTGATACGCTACGTCCTCCAGATAGAGTATGGCCGTTTTGGTCTGTGTGCGCCGTCCGAGCTTTAAATCTGCGCGCTTTAAATGCGGATCACAGATCCGGTTGGTAATCAGCGTAATGTTGGTATCCAGATCCTCTGTAAACGCTTCCCGCGATCCCCGCAGGCTTTTCTCCGATTCCGCTTTTGGTATTTCCATTCTCTCACCACCCGTATCAAGATCACCGGAAGTTTCCGTCTAAATAAAAAAGAGAAAGGCGTGTTTCCTTTCTCTTTATCATAACCATCTCTTTGATACCCTATTCAGATTTTGTAAGGCTCTGCACCATAGAATCTTTCTGATTTTCAATATGGATGCGCATTGCGCTGCCCGCTTTTGCCGCGTCGCGCTTTTTTAAAGCGCGGCGGATCGTATCGTGTTCCTCGACCAGCAGCCTGTGCATCCGCTTGTCTTTCAGGTATTCCAGGCGATAGCGGTACATCTGCTCCCGCAGATGCTGCAGCATCTGTTGAAGGCGCTGGTTTTGAGCCGCGTCGTAAATAATCTCATGGAACGCCATGTCCGCCTCCACGCAGGCGAGCAGATCGCTGCCTTCCAACGTCCGTTTAAACTCATTGGCCGCCCTTTTCAGATTGCGCAGTTGTTCCTCCTCCATATGTTCGCATGCCTTTCGTACCGCCAGCTCCTCCAGGGCCGCGCGCACTTCCAGTACGTCTTCCAGATCCTGCACCGTAATTTCCGCCACCACGGCGCCGCGCCGCGGCATCATCCGCACCAGCCCTTCCAGTTCCAGTTTTCGGATCGCTTCCCGCACCGGCGTGCGGCTTACGCCCAGCCGCTGCGCAAGCTGAATCTCCATCAGCCGCTCTCCCGGATTTAATTCCCCTTTTAGGATCGCTTTGCGAAGCGTGTGAAATACCACGTCCCGCAGGGGAAGATATTCGCTCATTTCAATGTGAAAGTTATCGTTCATCGGTTCTCCTCCTATGTATCCTGTGCCCGGCACAGATAAATCTGTTTCGCATCGTTTCCGGCTTTCAGCAGTTCATACGCCCGCGCGGCGTCCTGTTCCTGGTCAAACAGACCAAATACCGTCGGTCCGCTTCCGCTCATCATCGCGTTGAGCGCTCCGTTCTCCAGCATGGTCTCTTTCAGTGTTTGGATCACCGGATACTCCGGTATCGTAACGCTCTCCAGCACGTTTCCCATGCGCTTTGCCAGCGACTTCAGGTCTCCCTCCCGAAGCGCCTGTATCTGCCCGTCAATATCGGGGTGTTTTTTTATCTCGGCAACCTTTAAATTGCCATATACAAATTTGGTGGAGACATATATTTTGGGCTTTGCCACCAGAATGTGGCACTGCGGCATCGGCGGAAGCGGCGTCAGTTTTTCTCCGATTCCCTCCGCCAGCGCTGTGCCCCGCATCACGCAAAACGGCACATCCGCGCCAAGCTTTACGCCGCGCTCCATCAGACCCTGCGCGTCAAGTCCGAGGCCAAACAGCTTATTCATTCCCACCAGCACTGCCGCCGCGTCGGAACTGCCGCCAGCCAGCCCCGCCGCCACCGGGATATATTTATTCAATTCAATCTCGACGCCCTGCGCGGCCGAAAACTCGTCCATCAGTAATTTTGCCGCCCTATACGCAAGATTATCCATGTTTTCCGGCAAATAACGCAGATTGACCGAAAGCCGGATCCCGCTCCCGCGCGCGGCGCGCAGGGTAATTTTATCATACAGGTTGACGGTCTGCATAATCATTCGTACCTCGTGATATCCGTCCTCCCTTTTGCGCAGCACGTCCAGACCAAGGTTGATCTTTGCTTTCGCCTTTAAACGTATTTCGTTCATCTCGTATTCTCCCGTATTTTGTATACAGCCTGCTTTTATTGTAACATCCGCCGCTTCTGATTGCAACCGCAACTCAGCTTACGGTTTTTAAAATAATAAGCTGCATGCCCGGATGGATCTCTTTTTCCTCGATCCGGTTAAGCGCGCAGATACGTTCCGGCGTGGTAAAATAGTGTTTGGAAATATCCCACAGAGTATCTCCGTTTTGCACGATATAACCGACAATGCCCGGCAATTCCTGCAATTTTTTCAGATCCATCTCTCCTTCGATCACATCTGTAATACACTGTTCGTTGTGTACGCTCACTACAAACGCATTGATATTTACGATCACTTTTGCTTCAATTTCTTCGCTGTCAATCATGGTTGTGGACAACTGTTCCAGATCGGACTGAAGCGTATAGCGGCAGTCCGGCGTAACATCCCGCACCTCAATTACCTGTGAAAACGGAACCGCTCCTTCCAGCACGGCGTAGGGCGCTTTATCATCTGAAGAAACATAAAGTACGGTTACAAAAACCGCCCCCTCCACTTCAATTCCGCGCTCCGTCAGCTTTGTATGGTCGATTCGCACCTCTCCGCGGCTGCTGCATGTCTGGAGCATCCGCGGCTGGTTATTGGCAAGGCGGATACGTTCGTTCGCGCGCACTTTGGAAAAGTTTTTCATCAAAAGGCTCTCATAAACCTGCTGTTCCGTTACCGGAATCAGATTCCGGACCGGCGAATAAATGTCTTCCAGGACTTCGGCCTGTTCCTCCGCGTAAAGCTTGATGTCCAGATCCAGCACCGCTTCCAGGGAAAACAAACGGCGTTCTCCATCGTAATCCTCAAGCACCTCCAGGCTGCCCGCGGACAGTACCGCGTCAATCTGTGAAATCTGGTCCGCCGCGCATTCTTTGCAGTCGATGCTTCCCTGAAACGGCAGAGACGTCTCCAGCCATTGTTTGGTGCGGCTTTCATCATCCCCTTCATAAAGCACGAAAAGATGGATCTCCCCCTGCAGCTGTATTTTCTCGGACATCACCCTGAATTCCACGT